>JAZSDI010000041.1:0-10471 GCA_045531045.1 Acutalibacteraceae bacterium
GGCTGATACAGTACCTCAGAATATGTTAATGCAAATGAAAGATATGCCTGATTCTTTTCCTACAGATATTGTTGATGCTTACGAGAAAATGGGCGGTACACCTTGGCTTGATTTCCGTCATACAGTATTTGGACAGGTTATAGAAGGCATGAATACTGTTAACGCTATCGCAAGTGTTAAGGTAGGTAATGCAGATAAACCCATCGACGATGTCGTTATTGAAACAATTATAATAGAGAATATGTAATTTGTTAATTATTTAACAAATAGGGAATTCTATTTATATCAGAACAGGTAATATTAATGCCCCAAACTAGAATATTGGTTTGGGGCTATCTTGTATAAAAAGAAAAGAACCTCAACAAAGCAAATTGCTTATTGAAGCTCTTTAACATGGTGCCGGTGGCCGGACTCGAACCGGCACGGTATCGCTACCGGTGGATTTTGAGTCCACTACGTCTGCCAATTCCATCACACCGGCAAATTGATGTGACTTATGCATTATACAATAACAAAATACTAAAATCAAGTCTTTTTTAAAATAAATTGAAAAAACCTTATCGAATAGAAAAAATTTTGAGAGACTACACCTAGTGAGGAAAATTTCTATTAGATGACATTTTTCAAAAGAAAAGCCATTTTATTTAATCGCAACGAAAGAATTAAGGATTAATATTAAATGCACAAGACTATTTAATTATTATATATTATAAATGCTTAAAATTGGCGAAAATAAGCAAAACCGCATATTTACACACTTTATGTCCTTCCCTAAATTATACAAAATATTCATTTCGTATAATTGGCTATGTAATTTTTCGACCCCTCACCTAAAGAAAAAATCCCCAAATTAATGGGGATTTTATTATTTATTAGCCATTGGGTGGAATTTGCTATATGCCGATGTATACTTTGATTTCATCATCTGTGCATAAATTTGTGTAGATGAAATATCAGAGTGCCCTAACATTTCTTTAATATCAGATAATGTTGCGCCGTTTTCTAACAAGTGCGCTGCAAATGAATGTCTTAATGTGTGAGGTGTTATATCCTTTTGAATTCCTGCAGTATCGGCATAATGCTTAATGATTTTCCAAAAGCCCTGTCTTGACATCGGTTTGCCGTTCATATTAGTAAATAACTTGTCCTCACTCTCTTCTAAAACAATTGCAGGACGAACATTTACCAAATAGTTTGCAACGCTTCTGATTGCAGCAGGATAAATTGGAACTATTCTTTCTTTTTTGCCATTCTTAAGTTGTAATATACCAATTTGAAGGTTTATATCCCCTACCTTGAGCTCTATAAGCTCAGAAACCTTAATTCCGGTGGCATAAAGAATTTCAAGCATTGCTTTGTCACGAATGCTTTTAAAATCAACTCCGCTGGGTTGGGAAAGCAAAAGAACTATTTCTTTTTCATCTAAAACACCCGGCAACTGTTTTTCGGTCTTTTTAACCGTTATACCATCCAAAGGATTGCCATCGAACATACCCTTTGCGCTAAGACAACGGAAAAAAGCACGTAAAGTAGCAACAGTTCTAAGTTTTGTTGACTCAGATTTGCCCATTACTGTGAGGTATTTTAAATATTTTTCAACAATCGAATTATCAATTTTTCTGACATTAGAAATTTTATTTGAGGTGCAAAATTGAGAAAACTGTAAAACATCTCTCATATATGACTCAATAGTATTACTTGAAGACTTCTTCTCGTTTATCAAGTAATTATTAAACACTCTGATACTGTTTTCCAATGTGATGCACCTCCTATTCTATAATTTAAAATGTGAAATTAATTTCGTTGAAAGCCATCCGTCAAAAACGGCGGCGAGTATAATCGGTATTAACGTGATAAATAACCTTTTAACATATTGTTTAAAATGCAGATTAAGATTTTTGCCGTTGGAATTTGGCAATGTAACACTAACAATCCGTAAAGAAAATCCCATAGCAAACTTTGAAAATATGAAAATGAAAATCATATAAATTATTGTAGGCGGAATTATAATTAATGCAGTTAAGGCTATTCCCTTTAGGTCATAATTAGCATAGATATAGGCAATTAAAAAGCCAAGCAAATAACCTTTAATACCAACAGCTAACGGCACTAAAGTAACACCATTAACCGAAGAACCAAGAATGAAAATAACGGCTATGAAAACAGAATTGTTTATAAATGATTTTAATATGATACGAAATAAGTCTTTATTTTGCCTTAAAGCAATATAATTCTCAGATAAACGACTAAGGCGTTCAATAAAATATCCGTCTTTACCAACCGACATTGTCGCAAACATAATACCTGACGCAAAAAATACGGCAAGTAATAAAATACGCCAATTTTGCTTAATAAAATCAATAATGTGTTTAAAGTGTTTTAGATTTACAACAGTTCCCTTTTGCATAACATTTCCCCGCTTTTAATTAATCTAAAAGATAATATGCAAAAAGCGGACAAGATATGTCACACAACTAATATGTGCCCTGCAAATTTAAAATACAATATCTTGGGTTTTATGTTTTATGTAAACTACATACAAACGATAAAAAACAGTCTCCGCAAACAAAAAACAACGGAAAACTGCTTAAATACCGCAAATTTCTTAACTATTAATTATTATACATAATTTAAATGTTATGTCAATTACAATTTTGTAACTATTCGAAATATTATGTTAACTGTTTATGTAAACTACACAAGATATATGAACACCGCTGTTATGTAAACCCAATCTATTGTAAAAAAAGTCTTTAATTTTTTTATTTTTTATGATATAATAACTATCATAAAAGTATAAGGAGATAATTATGAGTAAAACAGTTCTTATAACTGGTGCTTCAAAAGGAATTGGCGCCGCAACAGCTATTCTATTTGCACAGAAAGGATATAATGTTGTAATCAATTATAATAATTCCTACGAATCCGCTTCCCTACTCGCCCGTTCGTTGTCCGCTAACGGATATTCGGTTATGACCCACAAAGCAAACGTTGCTAATAAGCTTGAGGTTGACCTTATGGTTAAGGAAACTCTTTATAAATTCGGAAGCCTCGATATTCTTGTCAACAACGCAGGTGTTACTTATCAGGGCTTAATTACCGACACTGACGAGATTGATTTTGACCGCATTATTGACACCAACTTAAAAGGTACATTTAACTGTTGCAAGGCTGTTACATCTTCGATGGTTAATAAGGGCTCTGGTAAAATTATCAACATATCTTCAATGTGGGGTCAGGTTGGCGCCTCATGTGAGGTTGCCTACTCTGCATCTAAAGCGGGTATTATTGGTCTTACAAAGGCCTTGGCAAAAGAATTGGCTCCAAGCGGTATTACAGTTAACTGTATCGCCCCCGGACTTATAGAAACCAGTATGAACTCTAATCTTACAGTTGAAGAATTAGCAGAGTTTGTTGAAACAATTCCTCTTGGCAGAATGGGCAGCGCAGACGAAATTGCCGAAGCTATAGAATTCTTAGCAAGTGATAAAGCTGACTATATAACAGGTCAAGTTCTTGGTATAAACGGCGGATATGTGATTTAGGACAAAATAACACCCTGTAGATTTAAACTACAGGGTGTTTCAATTTATTATTTATTTTTAATTTCTGCAAGGATTTCTGTAAGAAGTTCCTCGGTCGTGGGACCCTTTGGTTCCTCAACAGCAGCCTCTTCCTCTTTCTTCTTAAGTAACTTTGCTTCGCCGATTTCTCTTGCTTTTGCAAATCCTTTAATAATAAGGAAAACAACAAATGCAATAATAAGGAAGTTAATTACTGTTACTAAAAATGTACCAATACCGATTTGAACGGCAGGTGTAACAACTGTTTCGCCATCCATTACAGCTTCACGCAAAACAATGTTTAATTGGCTTAAATCAATTTCGCCCAAAAGCAAACCGATAGCAGGCATAATAACATCATTTACAAGACTTGTTGTGATTTTGCCGAAAGCGGTCGCAATAATAACACCGACAGCCATATCAAGCACATTACCGCGCATAATAAATTCTTTAAATTCTGCAATAAAACCTTTTTTACTCATTATTTAAACCTCCTGAATTTTATAATTCGATTTTACATAAATTTACCATAAATGTCAACCTATTTACCACTACGAAGTTTTTCGATTTTATCTCTTAAAACTGCAGCGTGTTCAAATTCTAAAATTTTAGCAGCTTGTTTCATTTCATAGGTCAAACGCTTGATTTCGGCTTCTCGTTCAAGTTTAGACATACGTGAAACAGGCTTGTTTTCTTTTGGTTTAGCACCAATTTCAATTATATCGTGAACATTTTTAATAATTGTTTTAGGTGTAATACCGTTTTTGATATTATAATCATTTTGAATATTGCGACGTCGCTCGGTCTCGGCAATAGCCCGTTCCATTGATGGTGTTACGCTGTCGGCATACATTATAACCTGTCCGTCGGCATTTCGGGCGGCTCTACCGATGGTTTGCACCAAAGATGTTTCGCTCCTTAAAAAGCCTTCCTTGTCGGCATCAAGAATTGCCACCAAAGATACCTCAGGAATATCCAAGCCCTCACGCAACAGGTTAATTCCAACAAGCACATCTACCTCGCCCAAACGCAAATCACGGATAATTTGCATACGCTCAATGGTGTCAATGTCATAGTGCATATATGTGACCTTTATACCTAAATCTTTAAGATAATCAGTTAAATCCTCTGCCATTTTTTTGGTAAGAGTCGTTATTAAAACACGCTCATTTTTGGCTGTTCTTTCACGAATTTCGTTTACAAGGTCATCAATCTGTCCCTCGGTGGGTTTAACCGTTACAAGCGGGTCTAAAAGTCCTGTGGGTCGAATTACCTGTTCAACAATTTGTGCCGAATGTTGCTTTTCAAAATCGGACGGTGTTGCCGAAACGAAGACCGCTTGATTTATATGACTGTAAAATTCCTCAAAATTCAGCGGTCGGTTATCAAAAGCAGAGGGCAAACGGAAACCGTATTCAACAAGATTTTCTTTTCTTGCTCTATCCCCCGCATACATACCCCTGACTTGAGGCAAGGTTACGTGAGACTCGTCAACAAAAAGCAGAAAATCATCGGGGAAATAATCAAGCAAGGTTGAGGGTGTGCTGCCCTTGGGCCTTCGTGCCATGACACGGGAATAGTTTTCAATCCCCTTGCAAGTACCAATTTCTCTAAGCATTTCAATGTCGTATTCAGTACGTTGTCTGATTCGTTGTGCCTCAATCAGCTTCTCGTTTTCATTAAAGAAACGGACTCTCTCTTCCATCTCTTCTTTTATTTCGGTTAATGCTTCCTCTAATTTGTCCTGTGGCACGATATAGTGCGAGGCAGGATAAATTGCTATGTGGGACAGAAAAGCCTTAATTTCGCCCGTTAGAGTGTTGATTTCGCATATTCTGTCAATCTCGTCACCAAAGAACTCAACTCTGATAGCATTTTCAGCCGAATAAGCGGGGAAAATTTCAACTGTGTCTCCCCTGACTCTGAATTTATTACGAACAAAATTAATGTCATTTCGCTCGTATTGTAGGTCAACGAGCTTATGAATTAATTCGTCTCGGCTTTTCTCCATACCCTGACGCAGTGAAATAACCATATTTCGGTAATCAATCGGGTTACCTAAAGAGTAAATACAGGAAACACTGGCGACAATTATAACATCTCGCCTTTCGGACAAAGCGCAGGTTGCCGAGTGTCGCAACTTGTCAATTTCATCATTAATTGCCGAGTCTTTTTCAATATAAGTGTCACTACCCGGTATATAAGCCTCTGGCTGATAGTAATCATAGTAGGAAACAAAATATTCCACAGCATTCTCAGGGAAAAATTCACGAAACTCACTGCAGAGCTGTGCGGCAAGGGTTTTGTTGTGAGCGAGAACGAGGGTTGGACGGTTTACACGCTCAATGATATTAGCCATTGTAAAGGTTTTGCCGGAGCCTGTAACACCAAGCAAGGTTTGTTCTCTATCGCCTCTTAAAACACCCTCTACAAGCTTATCTATAGCCTCAGGCTGGTCGCCTGTAGGTTTATAGTTGCTGTGTAACACAAATTTATCCATTCCCTCACCTCACAAATCTTTTTTATTATTATACCACAAAAACTTTATAAGTAAAGAAAAAGCAGATGCAAATGCATCTGCTTTAAATCTTTTTCTTTTTAAAAATAGGCTCATCTTTTGAACAAAGCCACGCTCCCAAGAGCATTAAAGCAAGGGCTATAAAATATGTATAATACGGAATTTCACGGAAAATCAGGAGCGACAACAATGTGCCAATAAAGGGTGCCACCGCATAATAGGCACTTGTTCTTGCTGCGCCGAGCATACGTTGTGCATATACATAAAAGAAAATACTAAGTCCATAAGCCACAAAGCCCACCAAAAGAACAGCAAATACACTCCAAAGAACAGTAATGCGTTCACCGATACAAAGACCTATAATAACCGAGCCTAACCCTGAAAAGATACCTTTTAAAAGAACGATTTCAAGGGGGTCTTTTGAGGAAAGTTTTCTTGTGCAGTTGTTTTCAATACCCCAACATACACAAGCCAAAAGAATAAAGAGCGAACCTACCGAAAACTTTAAACTTGAAATATCTTCAAAAGACAAAAGAACACAAGATGCGGTCACAAAGAAAATACCAAACCAAAGGCGAGGACTGATTTTTTCCTTAAAAATCATCAAAGCGATTATTGCCGTTGCCACAATTTCAAAATTGTTAAGCAAGGATGCGTTTGCCGCCGTTGTATAAGAAAGACCAAGCAATAAAAAGATTGGCGCCGCAATATCAAGAATAATCATTGCGATAGTGTACGGAAAATCAGCTTTTGTGATTTTTTCTTCCAAACGCTCGGTCTTTTTAAATTTACGGATAAGCGCTATCACACCCATACCAAGACCTGCGCCAATATAGAGAAAACCCGCCATCAAGGTTGAGGGCATATAGTCTAACAAAAGCTTTGAAAAAGGCGAATTTATAGCATATAAAACCGCTGCTAATATTGCTAAAAATATGCCTTTATTTATACTGTTTTTCATGACTCTCTACCTTTTAATTCACCGAAAAGCAAGGAACAGATATTAAAATCTGTTCCTCTTGTTTTATAAACTTTTAGCCTAAACCGATTGAGAAATTGAAATTGATTTCTTTGTCATTTAACTTATAAATGTCAGGTAGACCGGGGCCACAAGCCGCCGAACCAACACCTGTAACCTTATAATCAATTCTAAGGTGAGTTTTGCCATCCTTTTCTAACTCATCAGTATGCTCAGCCTTAGTTAAAATAGCGGTTGAATATTTTGAAACATTAAATTCAAACTCACCATCCGACTCAAACTTCAAACCGCCGATTTTAAGCATCTTAGCAAAGTTATGGTTACCGTGTTCTTGGGGACGAACATAGTTGACATATTCCTTCTCGGCGGTGCTTTCATAAAGACCAACCATGGATGCATGACAAAGGTCGCAGTAGCTCTCAAAGGGGCCATTTGCAAAATATGTAAACTCATTTATGCTATCAGGCAAAGCAAGTTCAAAGCCAAGTCGTGGCAAGAAGAAAGCATCTTCACGAACTTTACCCGATATGCTAATATCAATTTTGCCGTTTTCATAAATCGCAACGGTTTGGGCGTATCTAAAGTAAGGCACACGAGAAACACCTGCAAGTGAACAATTTGCGACAATTTTACCATCCACAATACTGCAGTCATAAACCTTTGAGAACTGACAGTCGATGTTCTCACCCTGCCAAATGTTAACCCTTGCCCAACGAACATTAAAGCCTTTATCGTTATCAATAGGAGCACGATAAGAAGTAAGTTCCATCTTACTTGCAAGTTGCTCAATACCATTTACAACAATGCTTGTAAATGTTGCATAGCGCTTTGAAAATACCAAATTAAAATTATCGCCATTAGCATAGATATTAAATTCATCTTCGGTAAGTTTTGCTAAATTCATACTCGGTTTTTTTGGGGCAACAAAATCTAATCTGTGTTGAGTATGTGCAACCTCTTTGCCGTCCTTTGTGAGATAGCAATTCAAAAACGCACCATATTTACAGGTGGCTATTTCGTAAGGAATTGCAACCTCAACGGTAGTATGAGGTAAAGCCTCTAAAACAAGTGTTTCTTGGCTTATAACAGCACCGTCAACAGCAATTTCGTATGTAAACTGATACTCGTTAAGATTGGTGAAATCAAGGCGGTTATATACCTTTAAAACCCCATCTTCCAACTTAGTTTTCATTGGTTGATATGCGGCTTTAGTTTCCAAAGTACCCGCTTTAAAACTACGGTCCGCAAAGACGAGACCATCGCAGCAGAAGTTAGCATCGTTAGTAAGTTCGCCCTCAAAATCTCCACCGTATTTTTCAACACCATTTTCGGTTACAACATGGTCAGCCCACTCCCAGATACAGCCACCAATAAGTTTAGGATATTTATCAAACATCTCGTTATAATCCCAAACATCACCGGGTCCGTTGCCCATTGCATGAGCATATTCGCACAAAAATACAGGAGCGGTAATTTCTTCATTATTTGCTAATACTTCAATCCAATTTGTAGAACTATACATTCTTGAGTATACATCAGCATTTGCAACCTCACCCTTACGGGATGCATCTTCACAGTGAACAAGTCTTGTTTTGTCACGGTTCCTGGTCCACTCAACCATCTTTAAGTGGTTGGGACCGTGGCCACTTTCGTTACCTGTTGACCAGAATATAATGCTCGAATGGTTTTTAAACATTTCAACCATTCTTTCCATTCTCTCAAGATGCTCTTTTTCCCAATCAGGATTTGTACCGGGCCAAATTTCATCTTCCATATCAAACTTGTACTCAACATTTGGAAGTCTTCTTAAAAATCCGTGTGTTTCAATATCGGTTTCACAAACAACATAGAAACCCATTTCGTCACACATTTCAATAAATACAGGACTTGGCGGATAATGGGCGGTACGAACACAGTTGATATTAAGTTCTTTCATTAATTCAAGGTCACGGCGAAGCTCTTCTTCGGTTTGACACCAACCGCCAAATTTGCTTGTGTCGTGATGATTAATACCGTGAAGTTTAACAGCAACACCATTGATAAGCAAAGCATAATCCTTTGAAACTTCAATTTTGCGAAGTCCTGCTTTAAACTCAATAATTTCCCCTGCGCACTCAACAATGATTTTATAAAGGTAGGGCTTCTCAGCATTCCATAACACAGGATTTTCGGGGGCAAAGCTAAACTCACCCTCAATTTCTTTTTCACACAAAACATTATCTTTATCAATGATTTTAATATTAACTTTTTTATCGACCTTGATATTAAATGCTTTATCATCCGATAAAATTTCAATATCATTTAGGTGATTTTCGGGTCGATTTAAAACGTAAACATCCCTAAAAATACCGTTATATCTAAAGGCATCTTGGTCTTCAAGGTAACTGCCAACACACCATTTTAATACTTTAACCATAACGATATTGGTACCCTTGATTACACAGTCGGTTATATCAAATTCAGCACGAAGATGGCTGCCTTGAGTAAAACCAACATATTTATCATTAATATACAAGAAAGCGCAAGAAGAAACACCTTCGAAAACAAAATAAAATTTGCCTGAAAGTTTTTCCACATTAAATTCACGCCTATAAACACCACAAGGGTTATCGTCAGGCACATACGGAGGGTCAACAGGATATGGGTAGTTAACATTGGTGTAATTTGGGTTGTCATATCCTCTTAATTGCCAACAAGAAGGAACATCAATTTTGTCCCAATTTTCAATCACTTTTGGAACATCAACATCCTTTTCAAAGTAAGCAAAATCCCAGTCACCGTTTAAAAGTGTATAAGTAGCATCGCCTTTTGGAATATAATGCGCGCGTGTAGGCATACGGTTTTCACTTGTTTTAAATATGTTTTCATAAATACGCATAGTAATTTCTCCTCAATATAGGATTAAAGTTGATTTTTAATTTTGTTAAAATCAAGCTCAGATGTAGATTTCAAAACAATATCAGGCATTATTGAAGTGACTGTTACATTTATGCCAACCGAAAGCATACCGGCTGCATGAATAGATTCAATACCTGCCTGTGCATCTTCAACACCTATGCACTCAGTGGGGTCAAAACCCAAAGCATTAGCGCAAGTTAAGAAAATTTCGGGGTCGGGCTTTGGTTTTTTAACAAGAGCCGCATCTGCAATATAATCAAACATATCAGAAATCTCAAGGAGTTCAAGAACTCTGCTTGCATTCTTGCTAATAGAAGCCACGGCACACTTTACACCATTGTTTCTGGCCACGGTTATGAAAGGCACAATACCAGGTAAAATATCATTAGGAGTTAATTGTTCAATCATTTCCTTATAATAT
The DNA here is from genome assembly GCA_045531045.1 of Acutalibacteraceae bacterium. Classification (GTDB taxonomy): domain Bacteria; phylum Bacillota; class Clostridia; order Oscillospirales; family Acutalibacteraceae; genus UBA737. Next base: position 10,380 of record JAZSDI010000041.1, read on the forward strand.
TCATTCTTTTTATTTGCAAATACTTCTTTTTCAGTCGCAGAAAAATTTGTAGTTGCGTTATTCTTTTCTAAAATTATTTCAAAAGAATTGAT
>JAZSDI010000004.1:0-7316 GCA_045531045.1 Acutalibacteraceae bacterium
GCTTCGGTGAAGAAGTCGTTGGTATCCATACTTGCGGTAAGCATAGTAGCCAAAGGACGAGCGGATTTGTCAGGCTCGATAGCGGCTGCCAAAACAACCAAGTCAGCATCAATATGTAACTGCTTGGTGGGAAGAAGGTCAGGAGCCTGAACCTTAAGTTTCTTGCCTTCGGGGGTGATTTTGCCAACCATACCCTTAACATATTTAACGCCGTATTCTTCAACTGCTCTGCGATAGAACTCGTCAAAGTTTTTACCTGGGGTTCTTACGTCAATATAGAATACATAAACTTCGGTGTCGGGATATTTATCACGAGTAAGCATAGCGTGTTTTGCGGTATACATACAGCAAATCTTAGAACAATATTCCTTACCCTTTTCAGCGCAAGACTCACAACGGGAACCAACACACTGAACGAAAACGATAGTGTGGGGATGTTCACCGTCGGAAGGACGGAGAAGTGTACCTGCGGAAGGACCTGCAGCGTTGGTAAGACGCTCAAACTCAAGGGAAGTGATAACATCTTTAGACTGGCTGTAAGCAAACTCGTCAAACTTATCCATACTAATGGGGTTGAAACCGGTTGCAACCACGATTGCGCCGTATTTCTCCTCAATGTATTCGTCCTTTTGAGTATAATCAATAGCGCCTGCGGTGCAAATTTTCGCACAAAGTCCGCACTTGCCGTTTTTAAGCATATTACAAGCATTGGGGTCAATGGTTGCAACCTTCGGAACTGCCTGAGCGAAAGGAATGTAGATAGCGGGGCGATTGTCCATACCTAAGTTGAACTCGTTGGGAATTCTCTTCATAGGACATTTATCAACACAAGCGCCGCAACCTGTACAAATGTCTTCCTTAACATATCTTGCGTTCTTTTTAATGGTTACATCAAAGTTACCAACAAAACCTTGAACATCGGTTACTTCACTGTAAGAGAAGATGCGGATTTTGTCGTTCTGAGCAACATCCACCATTTTAGGTGTCAAGATACAAGCCGCACAGTCGAGTGTGGGGAAAGTTTTATCAAGCTGAGCCATTTTACCGCCGATAGTTGGTTTCTTTTCAACAATATCAACGGGGAAACCTGCATCAGCAATATCGAGAGCGGTTTGAATACCTGCAATACCGCCGCCGATAACCAAAGCACGTTTGGTAACGGGAGACTCACCAGGCGTGAGGGGAGCGTTAAGGTTAACCTTTGCAACTGCCGCTTTACCTAAGATGATAGCCTTTTCGGTACCGCTTAGCATATCCTTATGTACCCAAGAGCATTGCTCACGGATATTTGCGATTTCAACCATATAGGGGTTGAGTCCTGCTGCCGCCGCAGTCTTGCGGAAGGTAGCCTCGTGCATTCTTGGAGAACAGGAACAAACAACAATGCCTGTGAGGTTATGCTCTTTAACGGCATTTTTAATCATATCCTGTCCTGCTTGAGAACACATATATTGATAGTCGGTGGAAAAGACAACACCGGGTTCGCTTTTCAAGGCTTCAGCCACTGCTTTAACATCAACTGTACCAGCAATGTTGCTGCCGCACCAACATACAAAAACTCCAACTCTTTGCATTAGTCTTTTCCTCCTTACTTAGTATATTTTCTGAAAGCACTAACAAGCAACTGCTGTGGTGTTTCATCATCAATGATTGCGGGGATATCGTCTGCTTTTAAATGGTTGTTACCCTGTTTGCGAATTGCGGTTAAACGGACAGCCTCAACAACCTTTGCGGGTTGAACGCCACGGGGGCATCTGTCGATACAAGCAAAGCAGGACAAACATTTATATAGAGACTCAGAATTGAGAAGAGGCTCGATTTCGCCGTTCTCAACCATATTCACAAACTGATGGGGATGATACTCCATCTCGTCGTAAGCAGGGCAGGTTGCCGAGCATTTGCCGCAACGCATACATTTGCTTACATTAACGCCGCTGATGCGAACGATTTCTTCTTGAAGATACTTATTATTCATTTGTATCCTCCTTTACGCCAAGGGCTTCGGCCAAAAGCTCTGTGAAATAAACCACAGGAATATCAGCGCCGCTCTTAATAAGGTTGAACTTACAAAGAGGACAGGCGGTAATAATCATTTCGGCGCCTTGGGACTTGGCATTTCTGATAATAGCCTCGCTGTTTTTCTTGGCAACAGCGGGGGACTCGGCAGAAATATATCCGCCGCAGCATTCGTTTCTCTTAGCATAAACTACAGCGTCTGCGCCGAGAGCTTTAATAAAATCTTCCATAATGGTTGGGTTCTCGGGGTCGTCCATACGCATTACACTATTGGGACGAAGGAGTAAGCAACCATAGTAAGCGGCAATTTTCTTGCCTTTAAGACTGTTGACAACGCTTTCTTTTAGCTTATCAAAACCAACCAAGTCTCTCAACATTTCGAGATAGTGGTAAACCTCTGCCTCGCCGTTGTAAGAACCGTCTGCCATATATCTGTTAACCTTATCAGCAAATTGGGAATTGGTCTGCATGGCAAAGTTTGTTTGCTTAATAACATTGTGACAAGCAGAACAAACGGTTACCAAGGGCTGATTTTTGTCCACAGCATATTTGAGGGCACGAACGGATGAAAGTTTTGTTGCAACCTCGTCGTTAGCGGTTGTGAATACACCGCCGCAGCATTGCCAGTCTTCGATTTCTTCCAGAGTAACACCCAAGGCTTCTGCAGACTTATATGCGTATAAGTCAAGGTCTTTAGCCTTATTTTTTAAGGTGCATCCGGGGAAATAAGTAACCTTCATTAAAAATACCTCCGAATTATACCATCTCTTCTGGATGGAAAACCTCATCGAATTTTTCAGCAGTTAAAAATCCGAGTTCTACACAAGCTTCTTTAAGTGAAATATTGTCTTTAAATGCTTTCTTGGCAGTCTTAGCGGCATTCTCGTATCCAATGTAAGGATTGAGAGCGGTAACAAGCATTAAAGAATTGTGCAAGTTGTGGTGCATTTTCTCTTTGTTTGCCTTAATACCAACAGCGCAGTTCTTATTGAAAGAAACAATGGCTTCTGCTAAAAGACGTGCAGACTGCAAGAAGTTGTAAATGCAAACGGGCATAAATACGTTAAGTTCAAAGTTGCCCTGAGAAGCGGCTAAGCCGATAGCTACATCGTTACCCATAACCTGAACTGCAACCATGGTTACTGCCTCGCACTGAGTGGGGTTAACCTTACCGGGCATAATGGATGAACCAGGCTCGTTTTCGGGAATAAAGATTTCGCCGAGACCGTCACGGGGACCTGATGCCAACCAACGAACATCGTTTGCAATCTTCATCATATCAGCAGCGAGAGCTTTAACAGCGCCGTGAGCAAATACAAGTTCGTCTTTAGAGGTTAAAGCGTGGAACTTGTTTGCGGCTGTAACGAAATTCTTGCCTGTGATGTTAGCAACCTCTTTAGCAACGCCAGTGTCAAAACCTTTGGGAGTGTTAAGACCTGTACCAACAGCGGTGCCGCCTAAAGCTAATTCGTGGAGAGGCTCGATAGAACGCTTGATGAGTTCAACGTCCTTTTCAAGGCTTGAACGCCAACCGCTGATTTCCTGACTGAAGGTGATGGGGGTAGCGTCCTGAAGATGGGTTCTACCGCTCTTAACAATACCCTCGTTTTCCTTTTCAAGTCTCTTGAAAGTAGCGATTAATTCCTCAACTGCGGGGATAAGCTTGTCTTCCAAGCTTAAAACTGCCGCAATGTGCATAGCGGTGGGGAATGTATCGTTAGAGGACTGACTCATATTTACATCATCATTGGGATGTAAAAGAGTTTTGCCTAAAATCTGGTTACCACGGTTTGCGATAACCTCGTTAGAGTTCATGTTAGACTGTGTGCCCGAACCTGTCTGCCAAACAACGAGGGGGAAGTGGCCGTTAAGCTCACCTGCGATAACCTCGTCACAAGCCTGTTTAATGGCGCCGAGCTTTTCGTCGGTCATCTTTTCGGGACGCAAAGCGTTGTTTGCAATAGCAGCCGCTTTCTTCAAAATACCGAAAGCGTGGATAATCTCAGCAGGCATAGTTTCAATGCCAACGCCGATTTCAAAGTTTTCGTGGCTTCTTTGGGTCTGTGCTGCCCAAAGGCGGTCAGCAGGGACCTTCATTTCGCCCATAGAATCATGTTCAATACGATATTCCATGTAAAATTACCTCGCTCTTAGATTTTAATGTTGTTAATAACTTCTTTAATGCAGTTTGCACTGTGGTGTAAAGCTTCAACCTCTTCTTCGTTAAGGGGCAAAAGAACCTTGCTGTGTGCACCCTTGCGGCCAACGACATTAAGAAGACTTAAACAAATGTCATCAATGCCGTATTCACCGTGAAGCATGGTGGAAACGGTCATAGTGGTATCGATACCGCTGAGTATGCATTTGCAGATGTGAACTACCGACATAGATACAGCATAGAAGGTAGCACCCTTGCGGCGGATAACACGAGCGCCTGAACGGCGAACATAATCCTCAGCCTCTGCACGGTCAAATGGTTCGGGGTGGAAATCAGAATCAACAACAGCGTTTGCATAATCCTCAATCGGAACGTTTGAAATATTTGCAATTGACCAGGGGATAAATGAAGAATCACCATGCTCACCCAAAACATAAGCGTGGATATTCTTTTGGTTTACATTGTAATACTCTGCAACACGTGTGCGAAGACGAGAGGTATCCAAAATAGTACCCGAACCGATAATGCGTTCTTCAGGAATTCCCGAAACCTTGTTAAATACATATGTAAGAACATCAACAGGATTACTTACTATTATGTAAATGGCATCGGGAGCGTATTTAACAATTTCCTTAGCAACCATTTTTAAAACGTCAACATTGGTTTGTGCCAAATCCAAACGGGATTGACCTGGCTTTCTTGCAAGACCGCAAGTGATAATTACAATGTCAGAACCTGCGGCATCGGCATAAGAACCGGCATAAATTGTAGCGGGATTGCAGAAGGGAACGCCCTGTTGAATATCTAATGCTTCGCCCTTGGATTTTTCTTCGTTAATGTCGATCATCACAATTTCCGATGCGGTGCCGGTAACAGTTAATGTGTAAGCGATGGTAGAGCCAACGCTGCCGGAACCGATTACAGTGATTTTGTTCATAATCATCCTCCTGATTTTGTTTATTGTGGCATAATACTACCATTGTCTATATTTTAACAAACTTCGGCAATAAAATCAATACAAAAAACACGATTTTTCAGAAAAATTAACACTTATTTTCCTGAAAAATTTGTTTATTTTAACAGCATTATATAATAATTGTAAAACGAAGGATAATATGATATACTTGAACAGAGGTGAGATGATGTTAAAGTATGAAATCTTATCAAAAGAAACCGAGGAAAAAATAGAGGAATTCAGAAGGCAGGGGCAGATAAATCCTTATGCTTTTAAAGATGAAAATGTTCTTCGCAGAAATAACGAAAGGGATAAGGCAAGTCTCATCAGACCGCCCTTTATCCGTGATATAGATAAAATAATTCACAGCCCATATTACAATAGGTACGCTGACAAAACTCAGGTTTTTTCCTTTTATAAAAATGACGATATTACCCGCAGAGGACTGCATGTGCAACTTGTTTCAAGAATTGCCCGAACAATCGGCAGAACCTTGGGGCTTAACCTTGATTTAATCGAGGCTATCGCTTTGGGTCACGATATAGGGCATACGCCCTTCGGTCATGCGGGGGAGAGTTTTTTAGATGAAATTTTATTTTCCCGCACAGGCAGACATTTCAGCCACAATATTCATTCGGTAAGGGTGCTTGATAAAATTTTCCCTTACAATATTTCTTTGCAAACCTTAAACGGTATAGCATCCCACGACGGCGAGATGGAGCTTTGCGAGTATCACCCAAAACCGCTTGACAATTTTGCCGAGTTTGACGCTCAAATTGAAAACTGTTATAAAGACAAAGCAAATGTAAAGAAACTGACCCCTGCAACCCTTGAAGGTTGCGTTATGCGCATTTCCGATATTATCGCATATTTGGGTAAGGACAGACAGGACGCCGAGAGAGCCCACCTTATAGGCAACGACAAGTTTGACGGCGGTGCAATAGGAAGTTATAATTCCGAAATTATAAACAACCTTATTGTGAATATAATTGAGCATAGTTTCCTAAAGCCTTATATCAAAATGGACCAGGAGCATTTTGAAGCCCTTAAAAAAGCCAAGGCAGATAACTATAACCTTATTTATAAAAACGACAAGGTGCAGTTTGAGATTGACACGGTAATTAAACCCATGATGCAAGAGGTTTATGAAAAACTTTACGAGGACTTAATAAAAGGAAACAAGAAATCGCCCATATTTACCCACCATATTAACTATATAAGCAGAATTTTTTACGAGCGTGATATACCGTATATAGACACCGACCCCGACCAGATTGTAGTGGACTATATTGCGAGTATGACCGATGATTATTTTATAGATTTATATGCTTTTCTTTTCCCTGAAAGCCAAAAGAGAATAATTTATACGGGATACTTTGACTAAAAAGTAAAAACAACCCTTTTTTAAGGGTTGTTTTTTATTTCTTAATTCAGTTTCGTTTCTCTTGCATAAAAGAAAATATATTGTTGCACTATTCCCGCATAAGGCACTGCCTCTTTTGGAAGTTCGCCGCCGAAAAGAACGGTCAAGGCTCTTTTAATCCATACATCCTTTGGAAAAGCATCTATGTGGCGGTGGGAGAAAAGCAAGGCACAGTCGGCAACCTTGGGTCCCACACCTTTTATCTTTAAAAGTTCGGCTTGGGCTTCCCCATAAGGAAGGTCTTTTAAAGTGTCAAGGTTTACCTCGCCGTTTGCAACCTTTTTTGCGGCGTCAATTATATACTTTGCTCTGAAACCTGCCCTTAAGGGCGCTAAATCTTCGGGTGTGAGAGGGGCTAATTTTTCGGCGGTGGGGAAGGTGAATCCGCCCTCGATTTTCTCACCGTAGGTTTCACAAAGGCGTGAAATAATGCCTTTTATTCTTTTAATATTATTGTTTTGTGAAATTATAAAGGAACACAAGGTTTCCCAAGGGGGTTGGTTTAAAACACGAATACCTTTGCCGTACTCCGAGGCATTTTTAAGCACCTCGTTTGTGCTGATTTTTTCAATAATTTCAGAGTAATTACGGTCTAAATCAAAATAGTCCCGCCATATATTTTCAAACTCTTTTTCATTTACATTGTATAAAACAACCGTTTGGTCGGCGGTTATTTCAAGTTCTAAATATCGGTTACAGGCAACTCCGCCCCATCTGCCGTTTGCAAGTTCCTCAAAACGAAAAGCCTGACCGCAGTCAAGGGT
>JAZSDI010000143.1:0-5223 GCA_045531045.1 Acutalibacteraceae bacterium
CCGCTCTTGAGAGTTCCGTTTTGAACAAGCAAGGTAGCAACAGGACCACGACCCTTGTCAAGACGGGCCTCAATAACGATACCGTGACCCTTACGGTCGGGGTTGGCTTTAAGCTCTTGCATTTCTGCAATAAGAAGAATATTCTCCAACAAATTGTCAATACCCATATGGGTTTTAGCCGAAACAGGAACACAGATAATATCTCCGCCCCACTCTTCAGGAACAAGCTCATGCTCGGTGAGTTGTTGCATAATTCTGTCAGGGTTAGCCTCGGGCTTATCCATCTTATTAATTGCAACAATAATCTGCACCTTGGCAGCTTTAGCGTGGTTAATAGCCTCGATGGTCTGGGGCATAATACCGTCATCTGCGGCAACAACCAATACAGCAATATCGGTAGCCATTGCGCCTCTTTGACGCATAGAGGTAAATGCGGCGTGACCTGGTGTGTCAAGGAAAGTAATGTCATTTCCGTTGCAGTTTACTCTGTAAGCACCAATGTGCTGAGTAATTCCGCCTGCCTCGGTATCGGTAACGGCGGTGTCACGGATAGCATCAAGCAAGGAGGTTTTACCGTGGTCAACGTGACCCATAACAACAACAACAGGGTCTCTGTGCTTTAAGTTCTCGTCACTGTCTTCGGTAATATCCATAATCTTTTCTTCAATGGTAACAACAACTGCCTTTTGGATTTTTGCGCCCATTTCGGTAACAACAATCTCGGCGGTATCGTAATCAATAACCTGATTTACATTTGTCATCATGCCAAGCTTCATTAATTCCTTAATAACCTCGGCGGCAGTTTTCTTCATTGCGGCAGCAAGTTCGCCAACAGTAATCTCCTCACCAACGGTTACGGTGATGGGGGTTTTCTTTATGCGCTCTAACTGCATTCTTCTCATCTTATCAGCCTCGGTTTCACGCTTAGCGCCCTGAGGACGACGATAATCCTGAGATTTTTGCTTAATCTTCTGCTTTTTGGAGTAATTGTCTTTCATTGCGTTTGCGGGGGCAATACTCTCGTATTTTTCATTATATTTATCAATGTTAATGTTAGAGGTGCGAGTATCAATATGTCTGATTTCAGCAGGTCCTCTGTTGGGAGCGGCGCCCGGAGTTTTATCCTTTTTCTTGGAAACAAAGGGATTGGGGTCAGAGGGCTTGAACTCTTTCTTGGGTTCTTCCTTCTTAACTTCCTTTTTGGTTTCCTTTTTAGGCTCTGCTTTCTTTTCTTCCTTTTTGGGAGTTTCGGGCTTTTCAACCTCAGGCTTCTTTTCAGCCTTTTTGGGAGCCTCAGTTTCTTTCTTTTCTGCCTTTTTGGGAGCCTCGGCTTCTTTCTTCTCTACCTTCTTAGGCTCTGGCTTTTTCTCCTCTTTCTTTTCTTCCGACACTTTTTCACCGTTTTGAGCGGCAGCAGCGGCTTTGAGTTGTTCTAAAATAGCCATTTGCTCGGCTAATTTTTTGTTTTTCTTATCCTCACGGTCCTGCTTTTCTTTTTCTCTTGCGGCTTTGCCTGTGGCAAAATAATCGTCAAAGCTCTTAACCTGATTATCAAGGGTGAGTTTATTGAAAACAAGCGCAATTTCGGTTTCATCTAAGGTTGCGCCCGATTTTTTCTCACTACCTGTAAGAGAAGAAATTATATCTATAATATCTTTGGATTTCAAGCCGAAATCCTTGGCTAAATCACTTAGCTTGTATTTATTGGTCATTAAGAAAATCCTCCTTTATGGCTTTGGCAAAACCGTCATCATTTACGGCTACAATACCGCACTTGCGACCGATTGCCTTTGACAACACAAAAATATCTGCAGTTTTTAAGGTTAAAACCTCTATTTTCTTTTTCTCAGCGTGGAAAACAGCTTCTTTTAAGGTCTTTGGGGATAAGTCCGAAGCGGCAATAATCAGTTTTGCTCGTGTTTGATTTAAACTTTCCAAAACAGCCGAGAAACCGTAAGAAAGTTTACCCGCTTTTGAAGCAAATCCCAAAAGAGTTAAGGTTTTATTACTCACCTTGTGCTAACTCCTTTTCAAGTCCCTCGTAAATACTTTCATCAACCTTCATTGAAAAGGTGTGGGACAAAGCGTGTTGTTTCTTTAACTTCTTCAAACACTCGGCGTCGGGGCAGACATAAGCGCCTCTGCCGTTTAGTTTGCCGGTTTTATCCAGCTTTATTTCATTTTCGGGGGTTTTAACAACCCTTATAAGCTCACGCTTGGGTTTCATTTCTCTGCAACCGACACACATACGCATCGGAACTTTTTTTGTTGTCATACTAACACCTTAAATTTAAAAATTATTCGCCGAAAAATCCGCTTTCGGGGTGAATATCAATCTTCCAGCCTGTAAGCTTAGCGGCAAGGCGTACATTCTGACCTTTATTGCCGATAGCCAATGATAATTGAGCCTCGGGAACTCTTGCCTTGCAAACCTTGGGCTCTTCACTCTGGATTTCAACCGATACAACCTTTGCGGGAGAAAGTGCTTCTGCCACAAATTCTTCGGGATTTTCACTGTATTTTACAATGTCAATTTTCTCGCCCTTAAGCTCTTCCACGATAGCGTTTACACGAGCGCCCTTGGGTCCGATACAAGCGCCCACAGCGTCAACCTCGGGGTCCTTGCACCAAACAGCAAGTTTTGTTCTTGAACCTGCTTGGCGGGAAATTGCTTTAATTTCGATAGTACCGTCAAAAATTTCGGGAACCTCGGTCTCGAAAAGACGCTTAACAAGCCCCGGGTGTGTACGGGAAAGCATTACTCTGGCGCCTCTGTCGGTTTCCTTAACATCTACAACATAAACTTTAATGTGGTCGCCCTCTGCGATAATCTCGTCGGGCACCTGCTCAATCTTGGGGAGGGTTGCCTCTTTGCCCGAAATGGTGAGAATTGCATTGCCTGTTTTGGGGTCGATTTTCTCAACGTAAGCCGTAAGAAGCTCTTTGTTGTGGCTTTGGAACTCTGCCAATGCCTGACCACGCTCAGCCTCTCTAACACCTTGGCGGAAATTGTTTTTGGAGTTTTGAGCAACAACTCTGCCAAACTTTCTTGGGTCTAAAACAATGTCAACAAAACCGTTCTCGATAGAAGCGGGGTCAATCTCAGCCGCAGCTTCTTTGGAAATCTCGGTGTAGGGGTCTAAAACCTCGTCAACAACAGTCTTTCTTGCTGTTACTGTAAAAATCTTTTTCTCGGGGTCGATTACGCAAGAAACAATTTCGTTTCCGCCATAGTCCTTACGGGCGGCAACAACGATAGCGTCGGCAATTTTCTCGGCAATAAACTGCTGAGGGATGCCTCTTTCTTCTTCCATAAGTCTCAAAGCTTCAAAAAACTCTGCGTTGTTATTTTCTTTTTTGGTAACTTTCTTCTGTCTTGCCATTTTTCTGAATTCCTCCAAACAAAATATATTAATTAATTTTCAAAATCATCCAGGTAAGCCTTGGAAATATCGGATTTTTGGAAAGTCATTTCGCCCTCGTCGGTTGAAAGAATAATTTCTTTGCCCACATTTGCGAGAATTCCCGAAAATTCCTTTTTGCCGTCAATCGCCTTATAGAGTCTGAGCTTCACCTTTTGACCTTTGACTGCCGCAAAGTGCCAGTCCTTTGTAAGCTCACGCTCTAAACCGCAAGAACAAACCTCTAAATAATAGGCTTTGTCAATGGGGTCGGCTTGGTCGATAACGGGGTCTATCGCATGGGAAACATTGGTGCAGTCGTCAATCGTCACGCCGTCGGCCTTGTCAATAAACACTCTCAAATACCAATTTGCGCCCTCTTTTATAAAGCGGACATCCCAAAGGTCAACACCCTCGTTTTTAACGGTTTCTTCAATCAGAGAATAAACTCTATCTGCTACATTTGCCAAAGTTTTACCTCCTTTTAAACATTAGCAAAACAAAAGTGAGTGGCTTTCACCACTCACCTTTCTTTCAAACTGCAATCAGTATAACACATTAATATATAAATTGCAAGTATTTTTTAAATTTTGGAAAGCAAATTGTCAATAGACTCGTCACTTTCAAAATCAACCTCGCAAGGCTTCTTGCAAAGACTCCAATGCTCTATAAGTTCATTTGTTTCGCCACAAGCTATCTTTTTAAGGGGAGAAAGTGTCTCGAACTCAATCATAGCGTTGCAAACATAGGTCTCAAAGGAGCAGTTGCCGTCAGGATATTTTTCTTTGCCGTGCTTTGTTTCATAGGTCTTGCAGAGAATTTCATCGCCCAAGACATAGTAAGCAGTACCGCAATTCAAATCGGTACCGATTTTACCGCAATATTCCTCGCCCTCGGCAATTTGTTTAATGGTTGTATATTTTTTGCCAAAGTAGAAATTGTCAGCCTTGGGGTCGGTGTAAGGCCAGAAGGTAATCTGACGGTTGGGGAGAAGACCGGTGTCAACAGTGTTCATAGGAAGAACAAGAGTGCCGTGCTGAGCGCAAACAGAAAGGGACCAAACAGCAAACTCACGGGTCTCAGGACTGATGTTCTTAACACGCATAATAACCTGCATATTTGTGTCATCGGGGTCCATTTTAATTTCCATTTCCTTTTGAACGGCAATCTCTGTATCCTCAGCATAAACGAAAATCGCACCATTTTCAGTGGGAACTACTTTGCAGGGCTTATCATCGGGAGTGTAGGTTTCGGGGTAACTTTCGGGGGATAGCCAAACTCTGTGACCGCCTAAATTTTCCCATCTTCTGCCCTCGCCGAAAAAGTCGGTATAAGGCTTGTCCATTGGTTTTCCACCAAGCAAAACACGGTTGTCGTTCATAAAATTCTGACCGCCTGTGTAACCAAAGGAAATGATACGGGGACCGATTTCCACTGTAACGAGAGCGGAAATTACGCCGTTAGAAAGTTCTACGCATTTGCCGTAGTCCTTATAACTGTCAACTGTTTTTAAAGTTACCATTTTTAAAACTCCTCTATGTTAATTTTAATTTTTAATAAGCTTAAAAGTGTATTCTTTGCCGCATTCCTGCGGGTTTTTAAGGGAGAGAGAATAAAGGTCGGTTGCCCTGCTTTCAACCTTGAAAACTGCGGTATCCTTAATGCTTGACACCTTGGTCACAAGGGGGATTTTTGAAACCCTGTCTGCCTTTTTGAGAATTTCGCAACCCACATTGTTAAAGCCTAAAACCCTGACATAAGACACAGGCTTTAAAAAGTACGAATTATCAAAGCCTAAAAACGCCGAAAGAACAAGTCTTCT
>JAZSDI010000056.1:0-6605 GCA_045531045.1 Acutalibacteraceae bacterium
CGCTTTTCTTGAACGAACTACTAAATTGCCTATAATTTTATCACAATCCAAAGAATTGTTTAAAAACAAATTGTTAACTTTTTCCTGTTTTTTAGAGATTTTTACATCGAAAATGGGAATTTTTTCATCGTCTTCTTTAAAAGTTACCTTTAAAATGCCTTTTCTGACAATACAGTATTTGTCTTTTGGAATAGTTGTTTTTCCGTTTTGCAAACAAATATCATATATGCTGTCAATATGGCAAGTTTCAAGAGAAATTTCACTGTCAATAGCCTTTATAAACTGGGTAATAATACTTTTAGCCAATGCAGGACTAAGTATTTTGAAGTTTTCAACCGAAAGGGAGTCGCCCTTTGAAAAATCAGCAATATATTGTTTCGACTCTTGCTTTAAAAAGGCAGATGCCTCGGTTAAAGATTTAGAGGTTTTTAGTGCTGACAATTCGGCTTTTGGGTTAATTTCCTTTAAAACAGGCACAATTTTATGGCGGATTTTGTTTCTTGTGTAATCGTCGGTTAAATTTGTGCTGTCGGTTACAAATTTCAAATTATTGACTTTGCAGTAATTCTCAATATCTTCTCTTGTTGCACTGATTATCGGTCGGACAATGTAATCTCTTTTGACTGGGATACCGCAAAGTCCGTCAAGAGCAGTGCCTCTTGCAAGGTTTAAAAGCAGAGTTTCAAGGTTATCACTTGCAGTGTGCGCTGTGGCAATAACACCCTCGTTAACACGCTCAAAAAGATTGTATCTTGCTTTTCGTGCAGCGGTTTCAAGGCTTAAGTTATTGCTCTTTGCAAACTTTGGCACATCAACACTTTCACAAATCAGTGGGACATTCAAACTGCCAGAAAAATCTTTGGCAAAGTTTTCATCTCTTAAAGCTTCGTCACCACGAATTTGGTGGTTCAAGTGAACGGCTTTCAAAGTGATGCCGAGAGTATCCTTTAACTGATTTAAAGCATAAAGTAATGCTACCGAATCGGCACCGCCCGATAAAGCAACTGTTACAACATCACCCTTTTTAAAGAGAGAATGTGCAGAGACAGTATCTAAAATAATTTTTTCTATCATCTGAAGGTATCCAAGGAGGTAAAGCGTGTATACTGACCGTCAAAGAATAAGTCAACAGAGCCTAAGCCGCCGTGACGGTTTTTAGCAATAATACACTCTGACTTATTGGGGTCAGACCTGTCTTCATCCTCTGCCTTTTCGTTATCGTAATAGGTGTCACGGTAAAGGAATAAAACTATATCTGCGTCCTGCTCGATAGAACCCGAATCTCTAAGGTCTGAAAGTGCGGGTTTGTGTGATTTGCCCTTGGTTTCGGTGCCACGGGAAAGCTGAGCACAGGCAAGAACGGGCACTTTAAGGTCTTTAGCCATTATTTTAAGGTTACGGGTAATTTCGGAAACCTCTTGAACACGGTTATCAATATTACGAGCCGATTTCATAAGACCGAGGTAGTCAACAACCACCAAGTCGACCTTAGGCATTCTTCTGATTTTTGCCTTCATTTCGGGAACGGTTATGTTAGAGGTTTCATCAAAATAAATATTGGCTTTGGAGAGATTATCGCCAGCCATAGCTAGTCTTGTCCACTCATCATCTTCAAGCTCACCGTTGCGAAGCTTTTCACTTGGAATTCCTGCTTCACTTGAAAGCATACGCTGAGCCAACTGGTCACGGGACATTTCGAGAGAGAAGAAGCAAACTGTTTTGCCCGAGTTTATAGCAACGTTTCTGACAATGTTAAGGGCAAATGCGGTTTTACCCATACCTGGACGGGCACCGAGGATAATAAGGTCAGACTTGTAAAGACCGCCGATTACCTTATCGAGTGAGCCAATGCCTGTGGGCACACCGATATAATCAGCACGGGTTTCAGGGTTGCTCATTTTGTTAAGGCGGTCATAGGTTTCGTTTTCAATAACCGATTTAATGTGGGTAAGACCGCTAACCTCTCTGCCTTGGCGGATAGCATAAATGCTCTGCTCGGCATTGTCAATAAGTTTGCCTGAGTCGGTCTCACCGTCGTTAATATCCCTGATGATACCCTGAGCGGCGTTCATAAGTGAACGGGCATAGTAACGCTCTTTAATAATTTCAATATGACTTTGGACGTTAGCAGAAGAGGGAACAGTTTGAACTAACTGTGTTAAATATGCTTTACCGCCTGCCTCGTCATAAACACCGTCACGCTTAAGTCTTTCTAAGAGAGAAACAAAATCAATATATTGGCTAAGCTCATACATAGTAGCCATAGCGGTGTAGATTTCTTTGTGCTGTGGTAGATAGAAATAGTCAGCCGACATGCTAACCGCAACTTCGCTAAGACACTTAGGATCGATTAAAATTGCGCCCAAAACCGCTTGTTCGGCTTCAATAGAATAGGGCAGACGCCCTGTATCTAAATTGTAAATTAATTTTTCGTCACTCATTTTAAAATCTCCGAGTTAAAATTAAATTCCTGTTACAACAACATTTACCTTTGCGGTAATTCCTTGATAAAGTTTAATTTCTGCGGTGTATTCACCGAAGTTTTTAATATCTGCAACCTGCATTTTCTTGCGATCAATTTTAATTTTAAGACTATTTTCAATTTCGAGCGCTATTTCTTTAGAGGTAACCGAGCCAAACAACTTGCCGTTTGAACCTGCTTTTGCTTTGATGGTAACAGTTTTACCCTCAAGTGCTTCGGCGGTGGCTTTTGCGGCATTAATTTCCTCTTGCTTGTGGTGAGCTTTTGAAGCCTCACGGTTTTTAAGGTCGTTTAAAGCGGTGCTGTCTGCTTCAACTGCTAACTTTTTGGGAAATAAAAAGTTTCTTGCATATCCGTCTGAAACGTTGCAGAGTTCACCCTTTTTGCCGTGACCCTTAACATCTGCTAATAATATAACCTTCATAATTTTTTCTCCTTAAATATTAACTTCCATAATAATCGGTAAAACCATAGGACTGCGTTTTGTTCTCTGGAAAAGGAAACGTGAAATGCCGTCTTTTAGTTTTGTTTTAACTGTGTTCCAGTCACGCACATTGTAGATGTAGCAACGCTCTAAAATGTCCGCCGCTTGTTCGTTAATGTCCCTTATAAGTTCTTCGGATTCTTTAACATAAATAAATCCTCTTGTAACCACATCGGGACCTGAAATAATCTCTCGGGTTCTTCTGTCAACCGCCATTGCGATGATAATTATACCGTCGTCAGATAAAAGTTTGCGGTCACGAAGAACAATGCTTCCAACATCGCCAACGCCGAGTCCGTCAACCAAAACTCTGCCTGCGTGGACGGTTTCGGTAGTTTTAGCTTCCTTTTTGGTAAGCTCTATAACATCACCGTTTTGGGAAATAACAATGTTTTCGGGGTCAATACCAACCTGTTCGGCAAGATGTGAATGGCGCATAAGGTGTTTTTGTTCGCCGTGAACGGGAATAAAGAAACGGGGTTTAACAATGCTCATCATAAGCTTCAATTCTTCTTGACAAGCGTGACCTGAAACGTGAACATCGTACATCTTTTCGTATACAACATTTGCGCCACGTTTCATAAGCTCGTTTATAACCTTGCTAACAAGCTTTTCGTTTCCCGGAATAGGTGTTGCCGAGATTATAATCATATCACCTGGGATAATTTCTATTTGTCGGTGGTCGGAGAATGCAATTCGGTGCAAAGCCGACATTGTCTCGCCCTGACTTCCCGTTGTTACAAGAACAATTTTTTCGGGCGGATACTGATTAATATCAGATACATCAATAAGAATATTTTCGGGCACATTAAGGTAACCGAGTTCAGATGCCACGGTTACAACATTGCTCATACTTCTGCCAGAAACTGCAACCTTGCGGTTACATTTAAATGCTTCGTTTATAATCTGCTGAATTCTGTGAATGTTTGAAGAGAAGGTAGCAATTATTATTCGGTGACCCTCGGCTTGATTAAAGAAATGGGAAAGAGAGTCGCCAACCAAACTTTCAGATGAGGTGAACCCCGGTCTTTCAGCGTTTGTTGAATCGGCAAGTAATGCCAAAACACCCTTTTTACCGTATTCACCAAAACGGGCAAGGTCGATAACATTTCCGTCAATGGGAGTTGTGTCAATCTTAAAGTCGCCTGTGTGGATAACAGTACCCGCAGGGGAGTTAATTGCAAATGCAACTGCATCGGGGATAGAGTGGTTAACATTAATAAACTCGACTGTGAATTTGCCTAATGTAACAGTATCTCCTGCTTTAACAATGTTGAGTTTAGCGTCGCCTAAAAGACGGTGCTCTTTAAGTTTGCCCTCAATTAAACCAATGGTCAAACGGGTGGCATAAATAGGAAGATTAAATTCCTTTAAAAGATAGGGAATAGCACCGATATGGTCCTCGTGGCCGTGGGTTACAACCAAGCCCTTTATTTTATCCTTGTTTTCTAAGATATAGGTAAAATCGGGGATAACAATGTCGATACCGGGCATTTCCTCGTCGGGGAAAGACATACCGCAGTCAACCAAAAACATATCGCCGTCATATTCATAAAGGGTTATGTTTTTACCGATTTCTCCAAGACCGCCCAAAGGAATGATTTTAACGGGAAGTTTTGGGGTTTGTGGCTTTTTATAACTTCTCTTATCAGACTGCTTTTTAGCGCTGTGATTTTTAGAAGCCTGTGTCTTGCGGTTGGCGGTATTTTTGTCTGTCTTTTTATAATTCCTTTTGCTGACATCCTTTTTTTTGGAGTCAGTAGGGTTTTTTGCTTGATACATTAAAAATATCCTCCAAAAATGTTATTTTAATACATACTTAAGGTATGTTATGTTCAAAAAGGTATAGTATTCCTTATACTATATAATTAATCACTATATATATTACAATTTTTAAAGTATAAAGTCAAGGGTATTAAGGCAAATATTTACATATATTATTCACACTTTTTCACTCTTTTAAGCCTCGTTTTCTTGACAAGATAAAATAAAATTCATATAATGCAAAAGGTGAGAAAAAATGTTTGGTTTTAAAAAGAAAAACAAAAATCCCAATGCCGATGTGCTAAAGCAGATGGACGGCAGAGAGATTAAATATGTAACTCAGCGTTTAAGAAATGAAGACGGCACTGTCAGAGAGGTAATTCTCGGCAAAGAGGGTAGAATTGTCGTTTTAGAGGATGAAATCCGTGTTATGTGCGGTGCTACTGATGTGTTCCGTTGCCCTATAGAAAACGCCACTTATTATATGCTTTTAAGCGGCGACGGTATAACCGTTTCGGGTGTCAATTCTCTTAATAATACACAAATGGATATCATTGTTTTTTATAAGTATCATCGAAAATAGCAAACCTTGACATTTGGAGTGTTTGTGCTATAATATTCCGAGGACAAATTCTTAAAATTTTGCACCGCAAGAGTCACGCGATACGCGGCTGCCAAAGAAAAAACTAAATATTTGCACCTGTGGCGGAACTGGCAGACGCGTATGGTTCAGGTCCATATTTTCGCAAGGAAGTGCAGGTTCGATTCCTGTCAGGTGCACCAAAAACTAAACCCGAATCTTTTACATTGTGTAAAAGGTTCGGGGTGTTTGTTTTTTATGAAAATTGTGAATTGTAAAGTGTGCTGTAGAAACCGCCTAATTTTATTAGTTCATCGTGGGTGCCTTGCTCGGTAACGTCCCCATCTCTTACAACTAAAATGGTATCGGCGTTTTGGATGGTGGATAAACGGTGGGCAATTACAAAACAAGTTCTGCCCCTCATAAGCTCGTTCATTGCCTCTTGAATTTGCATTTCAGTTCTTGAGTCAACATTAGAAGTTGCTTCATCTAAAATTAGCATTGGAGCGTCCGAAAGCATTGCTCTGGCTATTGTTATTAATTGTCGCTGACCTTTGGAAATGTTTACACCGTCATCGGAAATTACTGTATCGTATCCATCGGGCAAACTTTCAATAAAGGAGTGGATTTTAGCTGCTTTAGCCGCTTTATAAACCTGCTCGGCGGTGGCATTTTCTGAGCCGTAGACAATGTTCTCATAAATTGTTCCATGGAAAAGCCAAGTGTCCTGAAGCACCATAGTGTAGGCTCGGCGCAAATCCTCACGAGTAATTTTAAGTGTGGGGATAGAGTCCATTAAAATCTCGCCTTTATCGGGGTCATAGAAACGCATAAGCAGATTAATTATTGTGGTTTTACCCGCACCTGTTGGACCTACTATAGCAATGGTTTGCCCCGATTTTACATTGATTGTAACATCATTTATAACGGTTTTTTCAGGAACATAACCGAATGTGATGTCATTAAAATCGACATTTCCCTGAGGCTCATCAAACTCGACTGTATCGGGTAAATCAAGGGGCTCAGGTTCTTCATCAAGCACTCTGAACACTCTTTCCGCCGCCGAAATTGCCGACTGGAATTCGTGCAAAATATTTGAAAATTCGTTTATAGGACCTGCAAATTTACGGGAATACTGAACGAACTGAGCCACGCCGCCAAGGGAGATAAAGAACAAGGAACCCGCCTTTACAGCACCGCTTTGGGAATACATATAAAGAATTCCGCCGAAAACTGCTACCAAGGAAATGGAAATGTTGTTTATAAGGTTGATGGTGGGGTATAAGAGTGCGGCG
>JAZSDI010000088.1:0-4813 GCA_045531045.1 Acutalibacteraceae bacterium
GCCGTAACAACCGCTTTGGTAAGAAACTCGGTCAAGGTGTTTCGGTTAAAGATGCGCTCCAGCAGGTTGGAACGGTTGAGGGTTATTATGCTGCCGAAATGGCTCATAAACTCTCCTTGGAATATGGCATAGAGCTTCCAATTATCAGCGAATGTTACGCTGTTTTGTATGAGGGAAAGGATATTAAACAGGCTCTCTCAGACCTTATGAGGCGTCCGGGAAGAAGCGAACATTAATTTTTTAAAAAAATACTTGATTTTTCATATTCTTTATGGTAATATAGTTTTTGCTATGCGGCTAACGGGGTATAAACCTGTGAGGTACGCAAAACAAAAGGAGGTGCAGACCATGGCTAAATGTGATATCTGCAACAAAGAAATTGCTTTCGGTATTAAGGTTTCTCACTCACACAGACGTAGTAACAGAACTTGGAAGCCAAACGTTAAGAAGGTTAAGGCAATCGTAAACGGTTCGCCCCGCCGTATCAATGTTTGCACCCGTTGTTTACGTTCAGGTAAGGTTACCAGAGCTATCTAATATTTCTTGCAAAATGACCCTCAGCTTTGGCTGGGGGATTTTTGTTAGTAAAGGACAGTTAAAATGATTAAGGCAGTATTATTTGATTTAGACGGAACTTTAGTAAATTCACTTTTTGATTTGAGTTATAGTACTAACTTCGCTCTCGAAAAAATGGGTTATCCTACCCACGAAACCGAGAAGTTTAAGTACTTTGTGGGGGACGGTATGCCTAAACTTATTGAACGGGCGTTACCCGAGGATAAGAGGGACAGTGAAACCATAAAAACCACACTCGAAATTTTTATGGCGCATTACAGAGAGCATTTTGTTGATAAAACTGTTGCTTATGATGGAATTATTGACTTGCTTGATTCTTTATCCGAATACAAAATGGCTGTAATTTCAAATAAAGTTCAGGAAATGGCAACGGTTGTAACCGAAAAGCTTTTGGGTGACAGATTCAGTATTGTCTGCGGCAAGAGAGAAGGTTACCCCACAAAGCCCGACCCCACACTCACTCTCGAAATCATAAATGAATTAGGTGTGAAACCTGAGGAATGCTTATTTATCGGCGACTCGGGAATGGATATGGCAGTCTCCAAAAATGCGGGATGTGTTGGTGTTGGCGTTCTTTGGGGTTTCAGAGAAGAAGATGAACTGCATCAAAACGGTGCAGATTACATAGTATCAAAACCCAATGAGATATTGCGTGTTTTAAAGGAAATAAGTAATGAAAAATAAATACACTTCAACAAGACTTGTCTGCTTTGTAGGGTTCATTGTTCAAGCAATTATTAATAATTATTTGCCGATTCTTTTTGTGGTGCTACAAGATAATTATGGTCTGAATTACGAAAAACTGGCAAGACTTATTGTTATAAATTTCGGCGCTCAAATGGGCGTGGATTTGCTAACACCTAAAATCACAAAACATTTAGGCTATAGGGCAACGGCTTTTCTTTCTCAGTTTACGGCGGCGCTGGGTCTTGTTATGATGGCGGTTTTGCCTAATGTTATGGCGGATAAATATCTCGCTATAAGTATTTCTGCGGTTATGTATGCTTGCGGAAGCGGACTTATGGAGGTTGTTTTAAGTCCTATGGTAGAAATTTTGCCATCGAATAATAAGCGTGGAAGTATGCAAATTCTTCACTCTTTTTATTGTTGGGGACAAGCCTTTACAATTATAGGAACAACTATTTTAATAGGTCTTTTAGGCTCGAAAAATTGGAACTTTGTCCCGCTTGTTTGGGCGGTAATACCTTTTGTTAATGCATTTTGTTTTTTAAAGGTGCCCATAATAACTCCGCCTGCCGACCAAAAATTAGCAAGTCTTAGAAGTCTTTTGAAAAGAAGACAGTTCAGAGGATATATGGTAATGATGCTTTGCGCCGGTGCGGCAGAGGTTACTATGGCTCAGTGGGCATCGCTTTTTGCTCAAAGAGGTTTGGGTGTTAGTAAAGTTATAGGCGATTTGGCAGGACCGTGCGCTTTTGCTTTGTTCATGGCATCGGGCAGGGTGATTTATGGCATCAATGCCAAAAAGATTGACTTTAAGAAAGCAATGCTTGGATTAAGTGTTCTTTCGGCTGTTTGTTATTTGGGGGTTGCCGTTACCCAAAATCCAATACTTTCTTTGTGTTTTTGCGCTGTTTGCGGTTTAACGGTCAGCATTTTTTGGCCTGCAATTTACTCTCAAGGGGCTATAGATTTTTCTGATGGCGGTATGATAATGTACAGCGTGTTTGCTATGTGCGGAGATGTGGGTTGTGCATTTGGACCTTGGGCTTTAGGAATTGTTGCCGATAAGTTTGGACTAAAGTTGGGATTTGGTGTAACTTCCGTATTTTCGGTTTTAATGTTAATTTGTACCCTTATATTTGTGAAATCAAAAAAACATTGCAAATAGACTTAAAATAATATAAAATATCTTTAAGAGGTGAATAATATGAAAAGACAGGAATATTTAAGCTGGGACGAATACTTTATGGGTATTGCCCTTTTGTCGGCTAAAAGAAGTAAGGACCCCTCAACTCAGGTTGGCGCTTGTATAGTAAATAAAGATAAAAGAATTTTGTCAATGGGATATAACGGAATGCCCCGTTGCTGTAGTGATGATGAATTTCCTTGGGAGAAAAACGATAATCCTCTTGACTCCAAATATCTTTATGTTTGTCATGCTGAACTTAACGCAATCTTGAATTGCGACAGGGGAAATGTCAGAGACTGTATTGTTTACACAACCCTTTTCCCTTGCAACGAGTGTGCTAAAGCAATTATCCAGTCGGGTATCGCCGAGGTGGTTTATATGGAAGATAAGTATTCCGACTCTGACAGTGTTATTGCTTCTAAGAAAATGTTCGACACTGCAGGTGTTAAATATCGCCTCTATAATAAGAGCAATAAGACCTTAGAACTTGCTCTTTAAAATTTATTTACAATTTTTTCCTTGAATTTTTACAGATTATAAGATATACTATAATCAATAAGGGAGTAGTCGGCAAATTTAATTTGCGATGGTATCAACATCAAGTGGCTTGTCCGCTGGTATCATATCAAACGACGAGACTTATCGGACTTGAAACGATAAGTCTCGTTTTTTCATTATTTAGGAGTGTGTTTATGAATTATTTTGCAAAACCGCTAACCGAAGTTTTAGAAAAGCTTGGCGTTGACCCCAAGATAGGTCTTGGCAGTGCCGAGGTTAATGAAAGGCTTCAAAAATACGGTGAAAACAAGCTAAAGGAAAAGAAAAAGAAAAGCACCTTATCTCGCTTTTTAGACCAATTTAAAGATGTAATGATTATAATTTTAATCATTGCCGCTATCATTTCCTTTGCAGTTGTTGTAATCGAAAAGAATTGGGGCGAACTTTTTGAACCCGCTCTTATTTTGCTGATAGTAGTTTTAAATGCTATTATGGGTGTTTACCAAGAGGGTAAAGCCGAAAAAGCGCTTGATGCACTTAAAAATATGTCGGCGCCCCATGCGAGAGTTTTGCGTGATGGTGTTGAGAGCGTTATAGATGCTTCTCAGCTTGTTGTTGGTGATATTATTCGCTTGGAGGCGGGGGATTTTGTTCCTGCCGATGCCCGTTTGATTTTCTCTGCAGGTCTTAAAAGTGAGGAGTCTGCCTTAACAGGCGAGTCTGTACCTTCCGAAAAAGATTACTCTGCTGAGATAGACGAAAAGGCACCTCTCGGTGACCGAAGTAATATGGTATTTTCGGGTTGCAGCATTACCTACGGTACCGCAACCGCCGTTGTAACAGCAACGGGTATGGATACCGAAATGGGCAAAATTGCAGGTCTTTTAGAGGGCGAAAAGGATACCCAAACCCCCTTACAAAGAAAACTTGCAAACCTCGGTAAATACTTAGGTTTTGTAGCTTTGGGTGCTTGTGCAGTAATCTTTGTGGTAGGTCTTTTAAACGACATACCTCCTCTTGAAATATTTATGACTGCAGTGTCTTTGGCAGTATCAGCTATCCCTGAGGGACTACCCGCTATTGTGACAATCGTTTTATCAATCGGTGTTCAGCGTATGGCATCTAAAAATGCCCTTATCCGCCGTTTACCCGCAGTAGAAACTTTAGGTAGTGCATCGGTAATTTGCTCTGACAAAACGGGTACACTGACACAGAACAGAATGACCCTTGTGAAAGCTTATTCCGAAGGCTCGGATACCGAAGAAATCAGCGAAAACAACTCTGCTGAAATCAGAAAACTTCTTGATTTTGCAACCCTTTGCTGTGACGGAAATGTTATTTTCACAGACGAGGGCGAGGAGCATATCGGTGACCCCACTGAGACTGCTATTATCGTGGCATCCCACAAAAACGGCAGTGAAAAATCTGCTTTAAATGAAAAATATCATCGCTTGGGTGAGATACCTTTTGATTCGGACAGAAAACTGATGACCACCATAAACGAAATTGACGGTAGAATCACAGTTATTGTCAAAGGTGCATTTGATATGCTCTCAGACCGTTGTGTTAGCGGTGATATGGAAAAAGCCAAGGAAATTACCGAGAGTATGAGTGCCGAGGCTTTGCGTGTTTTGGCTGTGGCTTATAAAACAATAGACAAAGTGCCCGAAACTTTGGAGAGTGAAGACCTTGAAAACGGTCTTACCTTTATGGGTCTTTTGGGTTTGATAGACCCGCCGAGACCTGAGGCTAAAAAGGCGGTTGAAGAGTGTCTTAAAGCGGGAATAAAACCTGTTATGATAACGGGTGACCATGTTATAACCGCTTCGGCTATAGCTAAGGCTTTAGGCATTATGAAGGACGGCG
>JAZSDI010000002.1:0-9270 GCA_045531045.1 Acutalibacteraceae bacterium
CAGATTTTTTCCTCATAGTCAATTTCGGGGTCTTCTTCGACATATTTTGTACCGAAACCGCCGCCTAAATTAAGAATTTCGGCAGTAAAACCTAAAGTTTTTTTAACCTCCGCTATGAAGCTAAACATCATATCTGCCGCCATAATAAAGGGTTCTGACTCAAATATCTGAGAGCCGATATGACAGTGAAATCCTAAAAATTTAATATTCTTGCACTCTAAAATTTTACTTGTGAGTTCTAAGGCTTGTCCCGTTTCAATGGCAACGCCGAACTTAGAGTCAACCGAGCCAGTAACAATTTTTTGGTGGGTGTGAGGGTCGATACCGGGCGACACTCTCAAAAGTGCCTTTTGCACCACGCCCATTTCACCTGCAATTTCATTTAAAGCAACCATTTCATCTTCGTTATCAATAACGAAGCAACCCACACCGCAATCTAACGCAAAGCGAATATCAGCGTCGGTTTTATTGTTGCCGTGAAAGAAGCATCTCTCCATTGGAAAATCTGCCTTTAAAGCGGTATAAATCTCGCCCGAAGAAACGGTATCAATATCAATACCCTCTTCTTTTGCAATTTCGTAAATACACTTAGCACTAAAAGCCTTACTTGCAAATTCGGGAACAGAGCCTTTGGGAAAATACTTTTGCATAGCATTCCTATAACTTCTCATGTGCTCTCTTATTTTGTTTTCGTCCATCAGGTATAAAGGAGTGCCGTATTTTTGAGCCAACAACACTGTATCCATACCCGCAAAGGTTAAATGTCCCTCATTATTGAGGGACACATTGTTACATACCATATAAAATTTCCTCTTTAAATATTGATTCCTACGTTCTTCATTTCCTTGTAAAGAACTTCACGTGTAGCATCTTCCATTGGGGTCAAGGGCAAACGGAGATAATCCTCGCAGAAGCCCATCTTAGCCATAGCAGCCTTAACAGGAATTGGGTTAACCTCACTGAAAAG
Source organism: Acutalibacteraceae bacterium (assembly GCA_045531045.1). Lineage (GTDB taxonomy): Bacteria > Bacillota > Clostridia > Oscillospirales > Acutalibacteraceae > UBA737. Next base: position 968 of record JAZSDI010000002.1, read on the forward strand.
GGCATTAACAAGTGGTAAATACTTTAACTGCATTTCACAGGCTTTCTTAACATCGCCCTCTTTATATGCACGGCACATTTCACTAGACTCTTTAGGCAAAAGATTTGAAAGCACCGAAATGCAACCCTTTCCGCCCAAGGACATAATCGGTATGGTTTGGTCATCATTTCCCGAATAAATAATCATATTATCGCCACAAAGATGCGCAATTTCTGCAACCTGAGAAATATCACCGCTGGCTTCTTTAATTGCGTTAATCATAGGATGCTTGGAAAGTTCCAAAACAGTAGACGGTTTAATGTTAACACCTGTGCGTGAAGGAACATTGTAAAGAATAACCGGAACGGTTGAAACATCTGCAATAGCGGTAAACATTTTAATGAGCCCGTTCTGAGTTGCCTTATTGTAATAAGGGGTGACAACCAACACACCGTCAACACCGACACTGCAAGCATATTCGGTAAGTTCCAGAGCGTAAGAGGTATCATTTGAGCCTGTACCCGCAATAACAGGAATTCTACCTGCAATATGTCTTACAGCAAAACTTATAGCCTCTTTATGCTCAGCATCAGTAAGGGTTGAACCCTCACCCGTTGTTCCGCAAACCACAACCGCGTCTATTCCCTCGTTTATTTGCCAGTCAAGTAGTTTTCCAAAGGCTTCAAAATCTATTCCGTTTTCATTTGTAGGGGTAATAATGGCTGTAGCCATACCTTCAAAAATAGGGGTTTTCATAGTAAAATCTCCTTTAAAATAAACATAAAAAATAGCCGATTGCTCGGCTATCTAAAAATCAGAAAAGCATAACAACCATTACATTTTATGCCCTTTAACCTGTTTTTGATAGCACTCCGCAAATGCGACAGTAAAGGGGATATTATTCCCAATTACCAGAAAAGCCTTATGCCTTCGGCTCTCTTCGGCGACCGTTCCTTTCGCTTAGGGTATCTTCCCGCCGGAATTGGCACCCCTAAACTACTTATAACAAGCCGCACCTCTATCTTCTACAACAAATTTAACACAAAACACGAATTTTGTCAAGGTGTTATCTGTTATGTTTATTCTCCCTTTCTTTACCGTTATAGGGAATATATCTCACCTTGCGTTTTTTCACTCTCGTGTAATTCATAACCACACAACCCACAACAAATCCTACCAAGCCTAGTCCCAATATTACATAGACCACTATCATAACCTTTGATGTGAATATAGTTTTAACTATATCGGCGCCCTTTAAGACGGTATTTGCTTTAACATTTTCACCGACAATCAAATTAACTTTACCGATAACCTTTTCGGCAAAAACAACCTCTGCTTCGCCCAAAATATCCCCTTTTTTCACGGGCGCTTTAACGCTTTCGGAATAAAGCTTTGTGTTTATAACAATGGTTGATTCGTCCGCATCCTTAGGCAAAACCGAAATGAAAGGCTTATCGAAATAAAGGGGCACAAAATCGGTTTCCATTGATAGTTCTAAAGGGATTTCGCAAACAGGCTCTGAGGAGTTTGCAATTTCTTTAAATTCAAAACCGTTAAATGCCCATCTGAAAAGATTAGCGCATTCAACAAGTTCCTGTCTTTTCAAAGGATTATTAGGCGAATTCATCAAAATGCAAAGATAGTTATAACCGTTGTAAGAAGCGGTTGATACGATACATCTGCCCGCCTCGTCGGTATAACCCGTTTTAACACCCGAAGCATAGCTGTATTCATATCCCGAATTGCTTCCCATAAGCAAAAAATTCGTTGTGGATAATATTCTTTTATCCTGCATATTTGTTGCAGGTAAGGTATATCGGGGTTTGGCGCAAATTTCCTTAAAAGTTTTATTTTTCAAAGCATATTCGGTCATTTTCCGAATATCAGATACGGTGGTGTAATGCTTAGAATCGTGAATACCCATCGGGTTTGTGAAATTGGTGTTATTCATACCGAGTTTTTTTGCGGTTTCGTTCATTTTTTTAACAAAAGCCTCGTGTGAACCGTAAAAATAATCGGCGGCAAGACAACTGGCATCTCCAAAAGAACACATAATTATCATGTGAAGCAAATCCGTGTGGGTAAATTCCTCCCCGACCTTTGTGTGAGAGTCGGTAACACCTGTGCCTAAAATATCGTTTCGTGCTTTTTCGGTCATAGTGATTTTTGCATCGGGAGAATATTTATCACTTTCCAAAACCAGCAAAGCGGTCATAATATTTGTGATAGCGGCAGGATAAACCTTTTGGTTTTCGTTTTTATTGAATAAAACCTCCCCTGTGTCTAAAGAAACAAGCATACCCGATTTTGCAGTGATTTCAAAGCCTGTAACCTCATAAGCCGACACAGAAACACAAGGAAAAATTATTAAAATTGACAAAATTATAAAAAATATTCTTTTAAGCATAGAAATATCTCCGAATATGTGATATACTGTATCTATATTTTAACATAAGTTATGTCAAAATAAAAGTATAATTTTTAAAGTGAGGTGAAAAATGTGGTTTACATTACGGGAGATATGCACGGCTGTCTTGAAAGACTTTATGATAAAAACTTTCGCAAATTAAAGGCAGGAGATGTTTTAATCATTGCAGGTGATTTCGGCTTTATTTTTGACGGCTCTAAAACCGAGCGTCAGGTTATAGATTATCTCGCCTCTCGCCGATTTGTTACCGCCTTTGTTGACGGCACACACGACAATATGAAAAAAATTAATTCTGCAAGAGAGACCTATTGGCACGGCGGAAAGGTGCACCGAATTAAAGGCAATCTTATCCATTTGATGAGAGGGCAGATTTTCAGTATTGAGGGCCATAGTTTTTTCACTTTTGGCGGAGGAGAAAGCACCGATAAGGATATGCGAATTGAAAACGGTCTTTGGTGGCGAGAGGAAGAGCCAACTCCGCAAGAAATGGCAGAGGGCGCAAAGAATTTAGACGAAGCGGGTTGTAAGATTGACTATATTGTAACCCACGAGCCCCCTTCCCTTGTTAAAAGTTCAATGCTCCTTTTAAGAGGAGACAGTGACCGTGTTAACAAGCTTGGCGGTTATTTCGAGGAAATCGGGCGTTCTTGCGAATATAAGCACTGGTATTTCGGCTCTTTGCACGAAGATAGACGCATAACTCCGCATCACACCTGTGTATTCAAAAAAATGATAGCTATTGGCGACTGACTTGACAGTTGTGTTAAAATAGATATATAAACCCATCAATTTCGGAGGATTATTTATGATTAATACCGATGGATTATGTTTAGGCTGTATGAGCGATAACGGAGGAGAAAAGGTTTGTCCTATCTGCGGTTTTGACAATGCTTCTCAAAACCCGAGTTTCGCTTTACCCCTGAAATCACATTTAGAAAACCGTTATTTTATAGGCAGAGCTTTGTCGGTTGACGGTGAGGGCATTACATATATCGGTTGGGATAATTCTAAAAATTGCAAAATAACCGTTAAAGAATATTTTCCCAAAAATTTTGCCCGTCGCAACCCTGACAAAACCGTTTCCATTAACGAAGAAGGTAAATACACCTTTAATGAGGGACTGCTTGAATTTTTAGATGTTAACCGTGCAGTTATTTTGTCTACTCTCCCCTCTTTAATGCCCATTTACGATGTATTTGAGGCAAACGGCACCGCTTATGCTGTTTGTGAACTGATTTCGGGCATTACTTTAGGCGAGTTTTTGAACAAAAACGGCGGAGCACTTAAATGGGAACAGGCCCGTCCCCTTTTCTTGCCTCTTATTGACACCGTTGAGGGTATGAATAACATCGGTTATATTCACGGCGGTATTTCAGAAGAAAGTATAATTGTCGGCAGAGACGGAAAACTCAGAATTTCGGGGTATTCCGTAAAGAAGCTTCGCAAAAGCAGTGAACTTGAACCAACCCTTTACAGTGGCTATGCCGCTTGCGAGCAATACGGTATAGACGATTTGCGCATTGATACATACACTGACGTTTACGGTCTTTGTGCCACCATTTTTAGAGTGCTTATCGGCTCAGTTCCACCCGTTGCAACACAGCGTTTGGAAAATGATGTTATGACAATTCCCGCAAAGTTTGCCGAGGAATTGCCCCATCAGGTTTTGGCGGCCCTTGCAAACGGATTGCAGGTAAGACCCGAAAACCGCACAAAAAACATTGAACAACTTAAAAACGAGTTGGTTTACGGTGAAATTGAGGCACCCGCTCCCGTAGAGAAAAAGCCTGTTTCAAAAGAGGTTTCATCCGCTTCCAAAAAGAAAAAGAGCAATACCACGAAATATGTTATAATTTCTGCTCTTTGCACCATTCTCGTACTGATTGCGCTTGTTCTTTTATTGTTTAAGGACAGCATTTTCAAGAAGAACGACGGCGCCGACTCACAAGCACAAAGTGTAGTTTCCTTTGATGCGCCCGATGTAAACTCCATTGGCGAAATTGAAAGCGGTACCGAGATTACTGTTAAAAAGTATCCTATTCCCGATTTAAAGGGCGAATATTTCTCTAAAATAATTGAAAATGACGATTGGGAAATGTTTGAATTTGTATTGGCCGACAAGGCATATTCAAACGATTATGCAAGAGGAACTGTTTGTGCGCAATCTGTTGAAGCAGGGAGCGAAGCTGTGCGAGACACAAAAATTGAACTTACAATTTCCCTCGGTCCCAAAGAATTTAAAATCGCAAATGTAGAAGAACTTAGCGAACAAGAAGCAATTTTAGAGCTTTTAAAACAGGGCTTTTTGCGTGAAAATATAATTATAAGAGAAAAAGAAGATACCGATAGCAAACCGGGCATTGTATTAAGCCAAAGTCCTGAATACGGTGAAACAGTTAATGCCGAAGCTATTGTTGAAATCTATGTAAACGCTTATAAGGGTGATGATGTTTCTTCAAAATCATCTACATCTGGCAGATAATATATATTCTTTTAAAAAAAAGTATAGACAAAGGCCCCCTTTTGATGATATAATGTTGTGTGTATAATACTTATGTATTAACTTTTGGTTTTGGTGATGCTATGCGAGTTATAACAGGCACACTAAAGGGCAAACGCCTTAACACCCCTGACGGTAGGGATATTCGCCCCACACCCGACAGGGTTAAGGAAGGTCTTTTCAGTGCTTTGCATTTTGATATTGAGGGCAGACGGATTTTAGATTTGTTTGCAGGTTCAGGTCAACTTGGCATTGAGGCTTTAAGCCGAGGTGCCGATTCCTGCGTTTTTGTGGATTCTTCCAAAGACGCTGTGAAAATAATAAAATCAAACATCTCAAATTGCGGTTTAGAAGAAAAATCCAAGGTTTATCAGCTTGATTTTCAGTCTTACTGTGCTATGTCTCGAGACACTTTCGATTTTGTTTTCTTAGACCCACCTTATCTTGCAGAGTTGTTAATCCCTGCTATCAAGGCTGTTTTACCGCTTATGAGTGATTACGGCGCCGTTATTTGCGAACATCCGCCCGAGGTGCAAGTTCCAAATGAAGTTGGCGGATTTTATATTCACAAAACCTATCGTTACGGCAAGGTTTTAATCACAGTTTACAGAAAGGGGGAGCCGTGATGAACGAAAATATAACGGCTTTATGCCCCGGAAGTTTTGACCCTGTAACCTTTGGTCATCTTGATATTATTACAAGGGCGGCAGGTATGTTTAAAAAACTTATCGTGGTGGTGGCTTCTAATTCTTCAAAGAATTGTTGCTTCACACCCGAAGAGCGTGTAGAACTTATTAAAAAATGTATCAAGAACCTCGAAAATGTTGAGGTTGTGCATTACGACGGTCTTTTGGCAGACTATGCCGCAAAGGTTGGCGCCACCGCCATTATAAAAGGTCTTCGTGCTATGTCGGATTTCGAATACGAATTCCAGATGGCTCTTACCAACAAAGAGCTCAACCCCAAGGTTGAAACCCTGTTTTTGACCACATCAGCACAAAATATGTATCTTAGTTCCAGTATGGTGAAGCAAATTGCTTCCATGGGCGGAGATATTTCCCATTTCGTGCCGAGTGAAATTAAACAGGATATTATAAATAGGATTACCACTAAAAAATAAATGCCGATTTTCGGTTTACGGAGGAAGAAAAAATGACATTAGACGAATTACTTGAACAGTTTGACGAGGTGCTTGATTCCGGTTTCAAAATCCCCGGCAAAAAAACAGTTGTAGACGTTGAGAAACTTCGTGCAGTTGTAGACGATATCCGTCTCAACATCCCTGCTGAAATCAAACAGGCTAAAGGCATTGTGGCTGACAGAGCAGACATTATCACCAACGCTAAGCGTGAGGCTGACGGTATTATCCGTAACGCCGAGGAAAAGGCAAAAGCAATGGTTGCACAAGAAGAGATTGTTAAGCTTTCTCAGGCAAAGGCTGCTGAGATTATTGCTACCGCTCAGGGCAAAAGCCGTGAAATGAGAAAAGCTGCTCAGGATTTTGTTGACGATATCATGCGCCGCGCAGACGAAGGTCTCACCGCTAATCTCGGTGAAATCCGCAAGACCCGTGCCGCTTTAAAGCAACCCATCCCTACTGCAACTAAAGAGCAGTAATATTCTGAATATCAATAACTTTTGAGAAAACGCACAGCCTAAACTGTGCGTTTTCAGTGCTAAATAAACCCCTATTTGAAAGGAGTACTTTCAGTGTACGACAGTATTTCACCCAACGTTAATTTCGTTGAAGAGGAAAAGAAAATCGAGAAATTTTGGTCTGATGCCAAGATTTTTGAAAAGAGTATAGACTCAAGAGCAAAGGGTGAACCCTATGTATTTTACGACGGTCCCCCTACCGCTAACGGAAAGCCTCATATCGGTCACGTTTTAACCCGTGTTATCAAGGATATGATTCCCCGTTACAGAACTATGAAGGGCTGTATGGTTCCCCGTAAAGCCGGTTGGGACACTCACGGTCTCCCCGTTGAGCTTGAGGTTGAAAAGCTTTTAGGTCTTGACGGCAAGGAGCAGATTGAGGAATACGGCTTAGAGCCCTTTATTGCCCACTGTAAAGAGAGTGTTTGGAAGTATAAGGGAATGTGGGAGGATTTCTCCAAGACCGTTGGCTTCTGGGCTGATATGAACGACCCCTATGTTACTTATGACAATAATTTCATTGAGTCTGAGTGGTGGGCTTTGAAACAAATCTATGATAAAGGTTTGTTATATAAAGGCTTTAAAATTGTGCCTTATTGCCCCCGTTGCGGAACTCCCCTTTCTTCTCACGAAGTGGCTCAAGGCTATAAAAATGTCAAGGAGCGCAGTGCGGTTGTACGCTTTAAGGTAGTAGGCGAGGATGCTTATTTCCTTGCTTGGACCACAACTCCCTGGACTCTTCCTTCAAACGTTGCTCTTTGCGTTAACCCCGAGGATACCTATTGCAAAGTAAAGGCGGTTGACGGCTTTACCTACTATATGGCTAAAGAACTTTTAGACAAGGTGCTTGGCAAGTTAGCAGATGAAGGCGCTAAGGCTTATGAGATTATCGAAGAATTCAAGGGTGCCGACCTAGAACACCGTGAATATGAGCCTTTGTTCGACTTTGCAAATCCCGTTTGCGAAAAGCAGAACAAAAAAGCCTTCTACATCACTTGTGACAGTTATGTTACCATGAGCGACGGTACAGGTATCGTTCACATTGCTCCCGCTTTTGGTGAAGACGATGCTAAGGTTGGCAGAAAGTATGACCTTCCTTTCGTTCAGTTTGTTGACGGCAAGGGCGAAATGACCGAGGAAACACCTTATGCAGGTCTTTTCGTTAAGGATGCAGACCCCAAGGTTTTAGTTGACCTTGAGGCTAAGGGTCTTTTATTCGATGCTCCCAAGTTTGAGCACGATTATCCTTTCTGTTGGCGTTGTGACACTCCCCTTATTTACTACGCCCGTGAATCTTGGTTCATTAAGATGACCGAGGTTAAGGACGACCTTATTAAAAATAACGACACTATCAACTGGATTCCCGAAAGCATTGGTAAGGGTCGTTTCGGCGACTGGCTTAAAAATGTTCAGGACTGGGGCATTTCCCGTAACCGCTATTGGGGTACTCCTCTTAACATCTGGACCTGTGAATGCGGTCATCAGCATTCTATCGGCAGTATTGCTGAACTTAAAGAATTGTCTGATAACTGCCCCGACGATATTGAGTTGCACCGCCCATTTATCGACGCTGTAACCATCAAATGTCCTCACTGCGGCAAGGATATGCACCGTGTTCCCGAGGTTATTGACTGTTGGTTCGACTCAGGTTCAATGCCCTTTGCTCAACACCACTATCCTTTCGAGAACAAGGACCTTTTTGAGTCTCAGTTCCCTGCCGACTTCATTTCCGAAGCAGTT
>JAZSDI010000108.1:0-8829 GCA_045531045.1 Acutalibacteraceae bacterium
GAGGTATATTTTCCGTTTTGCTCCCTCTCTTTAACCAAGCGGTCAATAACACTAGCACCCAAAAATTTAATTGCCATAAGTCCAAAACGTATAGCTCCGTTTTCGGGGGTGAAACCGCTGAAACTGTCATTAACAGAGGGCGGCAAAAGGGTTATTCCCATCTTCTTGCACTGAGCGGTATAATGGGTAATTTTTGTGGTATTATCAAGCACACCTGTCATAAGCGATGCAAAGTATTCAGAGGAATAATGGCATTTAAGGTATGCCGTTCTGTATGCCACAAAGGCGTAAGCACAAGCGTGGGCTTTGTTGAAAGCATAAGAGCTGAAACTTGACATACTTTCAAAAATTTCTTTAGCCTGTGTTTCATCGACCCCTCGGTTTACTGCGCCCTCACAGATAATATTTCCCTGCTCATCCTTTTCGCCATAAAGGAAAAATTCTCTTTCCCTTTCCATAACGGCGTGTTTTTTCTTTGCCATGGCTCGGCGGACAATATCAGCTCTGCCAAAAGAATAACCCGCCAAGGCTCTGAACACCTGCATAACCTGTTCTTGATAAACAATGCAACCATAGGTTACATCTAAAATAGGCTTTAAAAGAGGTGTTACATATTTAATATCCTCGGGGTTGTGACGGTTGTGGATATATTTCGGAATAGAGTCCATGGGACCCGGTCGGTAAAGGGATAAAACCGCCGTTAAATCCTCAATGCTTGTGGGGGTAAGCTGTCTGAGAACGCTTTTCATACCCTCCGACTCAAACTGAAATACGCCGTCGGTATTACCTTTAGACATAAGTTTATAGGTTTCCTCATCATCCAAAGGTATTTTTTCAATATCAAAATCGGGGTTTTGCCTTTGTATGAGTTTAACCGTATCGTCAATAACGGTCAAGTTCCTAAGACCCAAAAAGTCCATTTTAAGAAGACCCAATTCCTCAAGGGAGGTCATTGTGTACTGGGTCACAACGGCTTCGTCGTTAACGCTCAAAGGCACATACTCGGCAACAGGTCGGTCGGCAATTACAATTCCTGCCGCATGGGTCGAAGCGTGGCGGGGCATACCCTCAAGGCGTCTTGCCATATCGAGAAGTGCTTTCGCCTGTTCATCATTTTCATAAATATCGCTCAGTTCCTTGGAAGACTCCAAGGCTCTTTTAATTGTCATACCCTGTGAAAAGGGTATCAGTTTTGCGATTTTATCGCAAAGAGCATAGGGCACATCCATGGCTCTGCCCGTGTCTCGCACAGCCGCTCTTGCCGCCAAAGTACCAAAGGTTACAATTTGGGAAACACGGTCTTTGCCGTATTTTTCAATCACATAATCAATAACCCTTTGACGCTGACGGTAGCAAAAGTCAATATCGAAATCGGGCATTGAAACACGCTCGGGGTTTAAGAAACGTTCGAAAAATAAATTATATTTTATAGGGTCAATTCCCGTAATTCCTATGCAGTATGCCACCAAGGAAGCGGCTCCCGAGCCTCTGCCGGGACCAACGGGTATATCGTTTCGTTTTGCAAAGTTCACAAAATCGGCAACTATTAAATAATAATCAACATAACCCATTTTGTTTATAATTTCAAGCTCGTAATCCAAACGGTCTCTGACCTCTTTCGAGGGGTCTTCACCGTAAATTCTATACATACCCTCAAGGCATTTTTCCTTGAAATATTCAAAATGGTCACGGTCACCAATATCAAAAACGGGCAGTTTAATTTTACCAAATTCAAACTCGACATTACATTTATCGGCAATTTTGAGGGTGTTATCCAAAGCATTAATATCCTTTGGGAAGACCTTTTCCATTTCTTCACGGGTTTTAAGATAAAACTCGTTTGTTTTAAACTCAAGAGGATTTTCGCCCGAAACGGTGTTGCCTGTTTGGATGCAAATGAGTACTCTTTGCATCTCGTTATCTGCTTTTTCGATATAGTGAACATCGTTTGTGGCAACACATTCAATGCCAAGTTCACCGCTTAATTTCCTAATCCCTAAATTCACCTGTTGCTGTTCGGGAATTAAGTGGTTTTGCATTTCAAGGTAATAATCATCCCCAAAAACGCCTTTATACCAAAGGGCAATATCTCTTGCCGTTTCATAATCGTTATTCAAAAGGGCTTTTGGAATTTCACCTGCAAGACAGGCAGAAAGGCAAACAAGCCCCCCACTGTATTTTTCCAAAAGTTCACGGTCAATACGGGGTTTGGAATAAAATCCCTCTGTGAAACCCGCAGATACAAGTTTTATTAAATTTTGATAACCCTCGTTATTTTTGCAAAGTAAAACCAGATGGGAATAAGAGGAATCGGGTCCCTTGACCTTATCAAAACGGCTTCGGGGCGCAACATAAACCTCGCAACCGATGATGGGTTTTACGCCCTTTTCCTTTGCGTATTTATAAAAATCTATACAGCCGTACATAACGCCGTGGTCGGTAATAGCAATACTTTTTTGACCGAGTTCGGCGGCCTTGTCAATCAGCTTCTTTATACGGCAGCAGCCGTCAAGCAGACTGTATTCGGTGTGAACGTGCAGATGTGCAAAATCCATTGACGGCTCCCTTCTGTTAGTTTTTCATTTCTTCATAAATTTCTATAATCTTCTGAAAGCGGTGGTTAAGCCCCGAAATTGTCAAAGGTTCACTTGAAATTCTTACAAGTTCTTTCAAGGTGGCCTCTGGGTTTTGAAGTCTGAGCTTCGCCGCTTGTAAAAGTTCTTCGGGCAAACTTTCAAGTCTGTCCGCACTCTTTAAAAATTCAATGGCACGGCGTTGTCTGATAGATGCTTCAACCGTTTTTGAAATGTTTGCGCTATCGCAATTTCTTGCTCGGTTAATACTGTTTTTAACACTCTTAATAACCTTGGTATCCATAATTTCAAGGCTGTGCTTTGAAGCACCCATAAAGGTCAGCAAATCTTCAATTACTGCGCTGTCCTTTGTGTAAAGTTTCAGTCCATTGCCGTTTTTTGTGCTTTTAAGAGAAATTCCCTCTCTCAAAAGAAGTGCCTGAAGTTCAAGTGCAATAGTTTCGGTTTTAACATTAAACTCAAGTCTGTATTCTTTTTCGGGGTCGTTAATATTTCCGCAAGACAAAAAGGCACCTCTGACAAAGGAAGCAAAGCAACAGTCTCTCAAAAAAATAGACTCGTCAATTAATTCCTCGTTCATACCGAAATCATACTGAGCTAAAATTTTAAGCCTGTCCGCCTCGCTTGTAACCTCTGCAACAAAGGTGGGCTTTTTATTTCCGCCTGTCTTTATTTCGGGTTTTATTCTATAGGCCCCAAAAATTGCATTAGAGTACCCTCTCGCCACCTCTTCATTTGCAGTTTGAAGGGCAATTCTTTTGATTGAAAAGGCTCGTCCAAAAAGCATAAAACCGTATGAAAAGGCTTGTCTGCAACAGCCCGACACCCTTAAATTTAAAAGTTCACTCTTAACAGAAGAACAAAAAGACATTTTTTACCTCTTTAAAATATCTCTATGCACTATTGCACAGTCATAATTTTTAAGTTTTAAAGCCTCGCCGATTTTTTCGGCAAAGGTAACCGAGCGGTGTTTTCCGCCCGTGCAACCGAAGGCTATTGTCAACTGACTTTTGCCCTCTTTTTCATAAAGCGGGATTGAATACTGCAAAAAGTCATGTAGCTTTTCAAAGAATTTCACACTCTCAGCGGTGCTTAATACATAATCCTGCACTGCCTTTTCAGTGCCCGTTTTTTCTTTTAAGTTTTCATCATAAAAGGGATTTGGTAAGCATCTTACATCGAAAACCAAATCGTCCTCGTTATCCACGCCGTATTTAAAACCAAAAGACTTGCAAAGAATTTTCATAGAGGTGCCCTTGTCCCCAACGAAAAGGGCGGTCACCTTTTCCTTTAACTGAGCCATAGAAATAAGGCTTGTGTCAACAATATAATCGGCTTTGTTACGGATTTTCTTTAGTGCCTTGCGTTCTTTTTCAATAGCATCTGCTAAAGAAAGCTTTCCGTTTTTATTAAGGGGATGCTTACGGCGGTTTTCCTTGTATCTTCTGATTAATGTTTCGGTTGAAGCATCAAGAAAAAGAATTTTATATTTAACTTCTCGCTCGTCAAGACCTGCCAAAACCTCGTCTATACTTTTAAAAAGTTCACCGCCTCGCATATCGGTAATAAGCGCCATTTTGGAAAATTGCCCCTTGTCTCTGCTCATATCAACAAAAGCGGGAATTATTGCGGGAGGAACATTATCAACACAGTAAAATCCCATATCCTCAAGTGTGTTTGAAGCCTGAGATTTACCCGCGCCCGACATTCCTGTTACAATAATAAGTTCCATTTACTGTTCCCTTCCTACGAAAATTACTTCGGGTTCAAGCTTAACACCGTTGTTTTCAAGCACTGTGTCCTGAACCTTTTTCATTAAATCTAAAATATCTTTAGTAGTTGCATTCGATTTATTTATAACAAATCCTGCATGTTTTTCACTGACCTGGGCTCCGCCAACGCTGACACCTTTAAGTCCGTTTTCTTCAATCAATGCCCCTGCAAAATACCCCTCGGGTCTTTTAAAGGTGCTTCCCGCACTTGGATATTCCAAAGGCTGTTTATCCCGTCTTTTACCCATAAGGGTATTCATTTTATCCCAGATTTCAGCCTTGTCTCCTTTAGTCAGCTTAAAGGTCACCTTTGTGATAATATTTGAATCGGTTTTAAAACAGCTTGTTCTATACCCTAAATTCATATTATCTTTTTCTATTGTCCCCATCTCACCGCTGAGTGAAACAAAGTCAGCGCTTAAAACCACATCTTTAATTTCTCCGCCATAGGCACCGGCGTTCATATAGAGCGCACCGCCCACAGTTCCTGGGATTCCGTATGCAAATTCAAGACCTGACAAGCCCTCATTTGCAACGGCAACGCAAAGTGCGGTCAAGGAAGTTCCTGCCTCGGCGGTAACCGTTTCGCCATCAATGCAGATTTCGTCCATACCCGCTAAGGAAACAACCGCTCCCTCAATACCTTTATCCGACACTAAAAGATTAGAGCCTTTTCCCAATATAAAGAGCGGCACTTCTAATGAATTTGCAGTTTCAACAAGGGAACACAAGACCTCTGTGTCACCCACAGTCACAAAAACATCTGCGTTTCCGCCTGTTTTAAAGCCGTTATGATTTTTCATCGGCTCATTAAGTTTCACTTCAAGTCCTGCCTCAATGCAAAACTCTGTAAAAAGGCTGTAATCCATAAAATCTCCTCAATTTTACTTGTATAAATCACCAAGATATGCGGCACCGATAATTCCCGCATCGTTGCCAAGTTCTGCAGCTTTAATAACCGCTTTTTTCTCCATTAAACGAGCATAGTTTTCACCGTCAACCATCTTTTGAAGCGGCACAATAATATTGTCTCCCTCTTTGGAAACACCCCCGCCGATACACAAAATTTCAGGTTGGAATATGTTAATCATATTGGAAACACCAACCGATAGATAGTAAATATATTTATCAACAACCGATTTACCTGCCTCGTCGCCCTTACGCATTGCATCAAAGGCGGTAAGACCGTTAACAGCGTCAATATCACCCTTTACAATATCCCACATAATGCTGTTTGGATATTTAACCATTGCCTGTTTAGTCTGGCGGATAAGTGCGGTTGCCGAAGCGTAAGCCTCGAAACAGCCTTGACGGCCGCAGCTGCACATTTGTCCGTTAATGTCAACAACTGTATGACCAAGCTCTGCACCTGCATAGTTAGAGCCGGTAAGCATTCTGCCGTCAATAATAACTCCTCCGCCAACACCTGTGCCAAGGGTAAGCATAACAAAATTGTTAACGCCTTTACCTGCACCTGCAATAAGTTCGCCGTAAGCCGCAGCGTTAGCATCGTTATCAAGATAAAAATCAATTCCTGTTTTTTCCTTTAAAAGTTTGGATAATTCAAGGTTGAAAAAACCTAAATTGTTAGAATAAACCACAATTCCCTCAGTAGGATTAATAGAACCGGGTGAGCCAACACCTGCCGAAACTATATCTTTTACCTCAAGTCCTGCTTTGGCGATTGCTTCTAAAGAAATCTCTGCCATATCCTTTACAATTTCTTCTGCAGGACGGGGGCAATTTGTTTTTCTTTTTGCGGTGGCGATAATTTTAAAATTCTCGTCCACAACACCCGCTACAATATTTGTTCCTCCAAGGTCAATTCCTAATCTATACATAATTAATTCTCCTAAAATTTATTTTAATTTTCTGTCATACCTAATTTTTTAAGTAAATCCTCAGCCGCATTGTAACCAAGCTTCTTCTGGCGGTTGTTCATCGCTGCAACCTCGATTATAATTGCAAGATTTCGACCTGGCTTTACAGGGATTGTAAGACTTGGAATTTCAAGTCCTAAAATCTCGGTGGTTTTGTTCTCAAGTCCCATTCGGTCATAAGCCTTGTTAACATCCCAAGGCTCCATCTTAATTACAAGGTCGATTTTTTCTGTAAGCTTTACAGCACCTGCGCCGAAGATACGACTTGCATTTATAATACCTATTCCTCGAAGCTCAATAAAATGCCTTATATTGTCAGGCGCAGAGCCAACCAAAGATTTGCTCGAAACCCTCTTGATTTCAACCGCATCGTCGGCAATTAAACGGTGACCTCTTTTAACAAGCTCTATCGCCGTTTCGCTCTTACCAACACCGCTCTCACCTAAAAGCAAAATACCCTCGCCGTAAACCTCAACCAGAACGCCGTGCTGGGTTATGCGGGGCGCCAAATTAAGATTTAAGAAAGCAATTAAAGCCGCCTCAAACTCCGAGGTTGTAACCTTTGTTCTAAGCAGCGGCACATCATATTTTGCCGCCATCTGACGGTAAATATCATTAACCTGTAAATCGTGGCAGATAACAACACAGGGAGGTTTTTGGGCAAAGAGTTCTTTCAGTCTGTCTCTTGCCTTTTCCTCGGTGAAATGCTCTAAAAATCCGTTTTCGGTTCTGCCTATAATCTGAATTCGGTTTTTATCGAAAAATTTAAAATAACCTGCCATCTGAAGACCGGGACGGTTAATATCGGTAGAAGATATTAAAATCTCCTCATCGGTCAAAGGCATATTAAGAATTTCAAGTGAAAATTCCTTTATTAATTTACTAAGTGGTACAGTATGAGTTGTATTCAAGGTGCACTCCTCCTTTTAAATTTCATTATACAATAAAACCGTGCAAAAATCAAAACTTTTTACAAATTTTACACATTATTTATAGGTATTTTTTAAGAAAACTAAATTGTAGTAGAAATTTCGCTCAGTTTATAGTATAATACATTTGAAAGAGAGGTCTTTTTTATGAAAAAAGGTTTAATTATTTTAATTTCTGTAATTGCAGTTATAGTTATAATTGCAGGTATTTTTATCGGTTCTTATAACGGTATGGTTTCAAAGCGTGAAGATGTTGAAAGCGCATCCTCCACCATTTCCACCTATCTTCAAAGACGAGCCGATTTAATCCCCAACTTTGTGGCAACCGTTAAGGGCTATTCCGATTACGAGCAAGAAACCTACACCGCTGTTACACAGGCTCGTTCAGCACTTCAAAACGCAAACGGTGCTGCCGAGCAAAGCGCTGCTGCAAATCAGCTTGACAGCGCTATTGACATTTGGGTTAACGCCGTAACTGAGGCTTACCCCGAGCTTAAAGCAAACGAGCAATACCGTGCTCTTACAGATGAACTTGCAGGCAGTGAAAACCGAATTGCAACCGCCCGCAAGGATTATAACGACAAGGCAAAGGAATACAACACCTCAATTAAGAAATTCCCCCGTAACATCTTCGCTTCCCTCTTTGGATTTGAGGCTTATGATTATTTTGAGGCAAACGAGGGCGCCCAAAATGTACCTCAGGTAAGTTTTGACTAATATGAAAAGACTTTTAAGTATTGCGGCTGTGCTTTTGGTGCTCTTCTCCCTTTGCGGATGCGAGGCTGAAGAAAAATACCCAAATCACACAGAAAGTTTTTATGTAAACGATTTTGCCGAGGTTTTATCCGACGCTGATGAGCAAGAACTGTTAACCAAAGCGGTGGCACTCCAAAACGCTACCACCGCTCAGGTTGTTGTTGCCACTGTGACTAGTTTGCACGGTGATGAGCCGTATTATTACGCCACCGAACTTGCAAGACAGTGGGGTGTTGGCGATGCCGAGGCCGACAACGGAATTTTGGTTTTACTTTCAACCGGTGACCGAGAGATATTTATTGCGGTGGGTTACGGTTTGGAGGGCGCCTTGCCCGACAGTAAGACCGGCAGAATTATCGATGTCTACGGACTTGAATATCTTAAAAATGATGAGTTTGGCAAAGGCATTAAAGCTATAAGCGAAGCGCTTATCAACGAGGTTTATATCGAATACGGACTTGAGCCCGAAGCAGGTTATGTTAATATTGATATGATACCCGAGCAAAGCACTGCCGAAACAGGCAATGTTCTTGTTTCTTGGATTATTATGATTATTATTATAGTAATCCTGTCCTTTATAACCCGTGGCCGCTCAGGAAGATTTTTCTTCTTTGGTATGCCCCATATTCACACAGGTTCCCACGGCGGTTTCCGTTCAGGCGGCGGATTTGGTGGCGGCGGTTTCAGAGGCGGCGGAGGCGGCTTCGGTGGCGGCGGCGCAGGCAGAGGTTTTTAAAATTATTTTTTGGAGTTTATAAATGTCAGACTTTTTCGGTAATAAGGATTATAACGAATATTTCGAAAAACTGAATAACCGTGTAAATTCTCAGACAGAGAAATCTGCCGAGAAAAAACAGAGCAAAAAGAAAGGCTATTACAAGGTGGTGCGTTTAAGACG
>JAZSDI010000054.1:0-4152 GCA_045531045.1 Acutalibacteraceae bacterium
CTTTACAGTTTCTTAGCTAAAACAAAAAAAGAACCAACCGAAAAAGGTTGGTTCTTTTAATTTTATTCACTTCTAAGTGCGGTTACGGGGTCTTTTTTGGCAGCGATTTTTGAGGGGATTAAACCAGCGATAAATGTTAAAATCATACTGATAATAACCAAAATCACAGCGCCGTTTAAGGGGAGACTTGCCAAACCGCCAATATCGGTTACGGCTTTAATAATAGCGTTAATCGGTATCAGTAATAGCAGTGTTACTCCAATTCCGAGCGCACCTGCAACGAAGCCCACAATTAAGGTTTCGGCGTTGAATACACGGGAAATATCTTTTTTGGAAGCGCCCATAGCACGTAAAATACCGATTTCTTTTGTTCTTTCCAAAACCGAGATATAGGTTATAATTCCTATCATAATTGAAGAAACAATAAGCGAAATACTTACAAATGCAATGAGAATATAACTAATAGCGTTTATAATGGTTGTAACCGAGGACATCATAAGACCGATATAATCGGTATAGGTGATTTGCTCACTCTCATCTGCTTTTTCATTATATTGGTTTATAAGGTTGGAAATATCTTCCTTTGCTTCAAAATCCTTGGGGTAAATGTTGATTACCATTGGCTTTTTAAGGTCGGAAACACCCATTAATTTAAGATTGCCTTCATAAGTTGCGTCCTTGCTTTGCGCTTTCATTGAATCAACAAAAAGCTTGGTGATTTCAGCCTCGGTTTTGCCCTGTTGTTTCATACCCTCAATATAACCCATATACTGTGCCTGTTGTTCGGCGGGGAGAGTGGAGATATAACCTAAAACTTGGGCATAGGTCATACTGTCATAGTTGTTTTCAAAGGGCTGACCTGTGAAAACATTGATTTTCTCATTGGCTTTTTGAGCTTTTACTATTTTACTGTCGTTAACCCTGTTTATAAGCTCTTCCATAAGCTCTTTTTTGTAGCCCACAAAACCGCTTGTTTGCTCATTTATGGATTCTTCGGAGGGTCTTACAATTCCTACAACCTTGATTTTTTCGGCTTTTTCGAGCTTGGAATTTATATACAAAGTATCGTCTGTTTTATCAAGCCAAATGGGATTTTCACTGTCTTGGTCACTCTCGGCAAAATAGTCGCTGTTTAAGAGGAGTTTAAACTCTAAATCAAGAATTTCATCGTATGTGTATGAGGTTTCTTTGGTGGGGTTTATTTTTTCGCCCTTTTTGGCTTTTTCCATCATTTCCTCAAGCTCGGCAGAATCCTTAAGACCTAAAGAATATAGGGTATAGTCACTAATTTGATTATTGCGGTTTACAACAATAACAACCTCGTTGTATTTTTCGGGGAATTTACCCTTAACAATTTCGTATTGTTTATTAAGAAGCTCATCGTTGTTTGTTAGCTGATGCCAAATCTCAGAGCTTGACATCATAAATCCACCGCTCATAGGAGAGGAGTTGGTGTCCACATCACTGCCTAAACTTGCCATAATCTTGTTGAAAATCTGATTTGGGTTTATATGCTCTCCGTCTTTGCTGTAAATGTTAAGGTCGGTGGCATAAGAGTATTCTATATCACTTATATAAGCGTCAAACTCATCGGTCTCTTCTAAATGCTTTTTAAAGGCTTCAAGATTATTTACCGAAATGCCGTTTACCATTGTGGTCATCATTTCGGTCATAATGTTGTTGGAATAAATCTTATCGGGTTGTTTCTCACCAGTGTCTTCAACCTCACCCATAAGGTCGTCGGCAAGACCTGACATATCCATTCCTGCTTCCTCAATGGTTATGGGATAGCTTGAAAGGGTTTCCTCTTCAACACGGTTGATATAAGCGTTAACACCGTTTGAGAGGGAGAGTATAAGCGCAATGCCTATAATTCCTATCGACCCTGCAAAAGAGGTTAAGAAAGTTCTTGCTTTTTTAGTCATCAGGTTGTTAAGCGAAAGACTAAGTGCTGTGAAAAATGACATTGAGGGCTTTTTGATAATCTTTTTATGCTCTTTTTTGTTTTCTTCAGAGGAGTAGGGAGCGGTATCAGAAATAACCTCGCCGTCTAAAAGTCGGATAATTCGGGTAGAATATTCATTGGCAATTTCGGGATTATGCGTAACCATTACAACAAGTCGGTCTTTTGCAATTTCCTTTAAAAGCGCCATAATCTGCACCGAAGTTTCACTGTCAAGTGCACCTGTCGGCTCGTCGGCAAGAAGAATATCGGGGTTGTTGACAAGTGCTCGGGCAATAGCCACTCTTTGCATTTGACCGCCCGACATTTGATTAGGCTTTTTGTTAACTTGGTCGGAAAGTCCAACCTTATCCAAAGCCTCAAGTGCTCTTTTTTTGCGCTCTGCTTTAGAAACGCCCGAAAGTGTCAGTGCCAACTCAACATTTGAAAGTACACTTTGGTGGGGAATTAGGTTATAACTTTGGAAAATGAAACCGATGGTATGGTTTCGGTAGGTATCCCAATCTCTGTCCTTATAAAGTTTTGTGCTTTTGCCATTGATTATAAGGTCGCCGTCGGAATAGCGGTCAAGTCCGCCGATTATATTAAGTAAGGTTGTTTTTCCGCAACCTGATTGGCCGAGTATTGCAACAAATTCGTTATCACGAAATTCAATATCAACGCCTTTTAATGCGTGAACGGCTGTATCACCTAAATAATAATCCTTTTTAATGCCTACGAGTTTCAGCAATAATACCATTTCCTTTCACAAGGGTTTCCTATATTTTACCACAAATTTGTTTACAAATTATGAATATTAAGAAATTTTTTAAGTCAAAAACATTGAAAAAGTAATAAAACAGTGCTAAAATGACATATAATTAAGAGAATTTTTAAAAGGAGGAGTATGTATGATTGAAAAAATCTTTAAAAAGATGACGGTTTATATGTCTCTTTTGTTGGTAATTTGTGTTATAATCACCGTTTGTTGCATACCCTCTGCTAAGTATACCGAGGAATTTATTGATATTTTCGGTGCAAAAGCTATTGCCGAAAATATTAAAAATATGGAACTTAATATGACCTCGGTGGTTTATGCTAAGAATTATGACGGTGAGTGGGAGGAGTATCACCGAATTCACGGTGAGGAAAACCGTCTTTGGGTTAGCATTGATAAAATGCCGAAGCATTTAATTGATGCGTTTATCGCTATTGAGGATGAAACCTTTGAAAAGAATTCAGGTATAAATTGGAAAAGAACTTTAGGCGCAATAGGTAATATGCTCTTCAAGTTTGATGATACCGAATTTGGCGGTTCTACCATCACCCAACAGCTTATAAAAAATGTTACGGGCGATAAAGGCAGAAATGCTACCAGAAAAATGAGGGAAATTGTCCGTGCCCTTGTAATTGATAAAAAACTCAGCAAAAAGCAGATTTTAGAGGCATATTTAAATACTATTGCGCTTGGCAACGGTATATGCGGCGTTCAGGTTGCCGCTAACTATTATTTTAATAAAGATGTTAGTGAACTTGATTTGTTAGAAAGCGCCACTATTGCCGCAATCACTAAAAATCCGTCAAAATATAACCCTGTTACAGGTATGGAAGAAAATAAAAAGCGCCGTAACCTTGTTCTTGAGAAAATGAGGGAAAATGACCTACTAAGTGTAGATGAATTATTGGAAGTTTACAATGAGGATATTGATATCGACGTTTCTCAGAAAGAAAGCTTAGACCCTGAAATAAACGATTATTTTATTGATACTCTTATACAACAGGTTACAGAAGATTTAATGGAGAAGTATGACTGTTCCGAGTCAATGGCTTCAACTATGATTTATAACGGCGGTCTTAAAATCTATGCAACCGTAAATGCTGACGTTCAGCAAAAAATGGAAAAAGTTTATGAAAATGTCGACAGATATTTTTATTTAAAAGGCAAGAATTTGCAGGGTGAGAGGGTACATGCTCAATCGGGTATGACCATAATGAATTATAACGGCGGAATTGTAGGAATTGTGGGCGGAGCAGGTGAAAAAACCGTTAACCGTGGACTTAACCGAGCATATAATATTCCTCAACAGCCTGGTTCGACTATGAAGCCGATTGGCGTTTATGCCTTGGCAATAGAAAAAGATTTAATTCACTATTCTTCAAAGGTGATTGATGAGCCGATACCTCACTATACACCTGATGGAAAACCAGGT
>JAZSDI010000025.1:0-4885 GCA_045531045.1 Acutalibacteraceae bacterium
GGGGTGTGTAAGCCTTGCCATTAATATTTACTTTGTAGTCAGTACCCATTTCTCTTTTGATAGAAGCAACTGTGCCCTTGGGGTTTGTAATAGCCTGACGCTTTGCAACCTGACCAACAAGTCTTTCGCCGTTTGTAGCAAAAGCTACTACAGAGGGAGTTGTTCTTGCGCCTTCTGCATTAGCAATAACTACGGGCTCGCCGCCTTCGATAACTGCTACGCAGGAGTTAGTTGTACCTAAGTCAATTCCTATAATTTTTCCCATTTTTATTTCCTCCAAAT
This sequence comes from Acutalibacteraceae bacterium, assembly GCA_045531045.1. Classification (GTDB taxonomy): domain Bacteria; phylum Bacillota; class Clostridia; order Oscillospirales; family Acutalibacteraceae; genus UBA737. Next base: position 283 of record JAZSDI010000025.1, read on the forward strand.
GTAAATATATAATTATTATTAATTTAATTTGCTACCTTAACCATTGCAGGGCGAATAACAGTATCACCTATTTTATAGCCCTTTTGCAAAACCTCGGCAATAACGTTTTCGCCAAAATTTTCGTCTTCAATGTGCATTACAGCCTCGTGACAGTTGGGGTCAAAATTATCACCAACCTGTGCCACCTCTTTAATGCCAAGCTTTTCACCCAAGCCGCAAAACTGCTTAACAATCATCTCAATACCCTTTATATAATCGGGTGAGCTGTTATCGCCCACAGCAGTTGCACGGTCAATATTATCAAGTATAGGCAAAAGCTCTTTAATTACGTTTGCCTTTGCAAATTCGGCAACACCTGCACGCTCACGGTCGGTACGCTTTTTATAGTTATCAAACTCCGCCGCTGTACGAAGCAGTAAATCGTTTTTAGCTTCAAGCTCTGCCTTCACCTTTTCAAGCTCTGCATCCTTTTTGGTTTTCTTTTCCTTTTTTTCGGGCTTTGGTTGTTCTTCGGCGGTTTCCTCCGCCACAGTGCTCTTTGTTTCCTCTGCCATAGCTCTAATCCTCCATATCCTTTTGTGCCTCGGTCATAATTTTTGTCATTCTTTGAGCCGAATATTCAATGCAAGGCATTATCCTTTCATAGGACATTCTGTTAGGCCCTATAATTCCTATATAACCCTTATATTTATCACCCGCGGTGAATTTTGCGGCAATTACCGTCTCACCCCAAAGCTCGCTGTAAGAGGTGTCCGCTCCAAACACAGCGCCAACATTATCACCAATACGGTCAAGTATTGAAATAATCGGGTCACGGCGGTTTATAAGTGCGGTTATTCTTCTTGCGGTATTTTCGTCCCCGCAAATATTATAAAGTGCGTTTTCGCCCCTTAAGGTAACATCTGTATTCTCAATTTCTGATACCGTTTCAAAAATTGCCGTAAGCAAGGGCATTAAATCCAAGCTGTAAATTCCACATTCGGCAATAATATTCTGCATATATGCCTTATTTAATTCCGTAACTGCCTTGCCGCGTATCCTTTTTTCCAAAATACTGTTAAAGCATTGTTCACTCTGCTCGGTAAATCCCTTGTGACGGAAAATTCTGTTGCGTGTTCTGCCGTCATCAGTGATAAGCAACAGCATAACAGATGATTTTCCTATAGGCAATAACTCAAGTCTTTTTACTCGGGGCGGTTTTTCTGTTATAAGACAGGAAATAGCAGGAAGCCCCGTAAGCTTTGAAAGAAGCTGTGCTACTGCTGTTGGGATACCCTCCGGCTCACAGTTTAATGAATCCAAAGCATCGTCAATAAGTTTTTTCTCGGTTTCGGATATTTGGTTTTTGTGCATAAGAGAATTCACATAAAAGCTGTAACCTCTGCTTGTAGGCACTCGCCCTGCCGACGTATGAGGCTGATGCAAAAGCCCCAGCTCGCACAATTCACTCATTTCATTACGAAGTGTTGCAGAAGAGGGTGCATTCTCCAAAAGTGCGGTAAGGTTTTTTGAACCGATAGGCTCGCCGTTTTCAATATATGCTTTGATAACTGCTTTCAAAACCGCTTGTTTTCTAGGGCTTAGCTCCATTCTCTCACTTCCTTTTGCGTTTAGCACTCTCGTCTTTCGAGTGCTAACAAGTATTATTATATGCAATTTTTTCGGTTTGTCAATAGTTTTCGAAAAATTTCTTTGACTTTCCCTGACCTTTTACAATTCGTTCACATTTTCTTCCAAAAAACTCTCTTGACATCTTTTTTGCAACAAGATATAATTAAGCCAACAAAATCTTATAGGGGCGGTTTAATGTATAATAAAGATTTTTTCATTGAAGAATTCAAAAGATTGGGCCTACTTCCGACCGATACTGTATTTGTACATTCGTCCTATAAAAAAATCGCAGGTTCTATAGGTGTTGAAGGCGGACCACAGACAATACTTAACGCTTTCATTGAATACTTCGGTGAAAAAGGTTTGGTCATTTTCCCCACGCTCACTTGGAAAATGGGCTTTTTGTTTAACGAAAACGGTAATTTCAGAGCCCCTTGGGACAAAGAAATTGACGGATTTTATCAATACGGAACACATTTTGATGTTCACACAAGTTCCTGTAAGGATATAGGCATTTTGCCCGAGCTTTTCCGTCAACAGCATGGCGTTATCCGTTCCCTTTCGCCTACTCATTCGGTAGCATCATTCGGTGCCGATTCAAAAGAGTTTTGCGCCAATCATATCAACGCCAAAACCCCATTCCGCGAAGACACTCCTTGGGATAGGCTTTATAGCCGAAACACAAAATTCCTATTCTTGGGAACAGGACTTTCCTGTAACACATATTTGCACTTTGCAGAGGAGTTGGCAAACGTTCCCAATCTGCTGATTGGTTATAATTGGAACTATTCAGTGACAGACTATGACGGCACAACCCACAATATCAGCATCAAACGTCACGAAGCCGGACACAGCCACTACTATTCAAAAATGGAAACCGAATTTCTCCAAAACGGCATCGCAGAGCGCGTAACCTTCGGCTCCGCTCCAACCCATATAGTTGACGGCGTCAAAGAGCTTGACTATATACTTAAGAGACTTAAAGAATGCCCCGAGCTCTTCACACACGAATATAACTCACAGCATAAATAACGTTTTATATAGGTGCATTAACTTTTCCGTACCGCAAGCCGCCGGGCACAATCGGGCCGGTGGGGGTTGAGTACAGGTTTTACCCCTTATAAGCGGAATACAGTTGAAATTCATAATTATACAAAAAGCGAGGTGAAATTGGACTGCTCCAATTTGTGCGGACAGTACAAAAAAGCACCTTATGGCAGTTGAAATTTAATTTTAAGCAGCAAACTGACTTCGTTTTTCGAGCGGAGTCAGTTTTGTTTTAAGTTGTATGCGTTGGTTATTGTAGAAATGGATGTACTCACCTATGAGGAGGCGCGCCTCCTCATAGGTCTGAAGTTTTACGCGGTAGATGCATTCAGTTTTGAGTATTGAAAAGAAATTTTCCGCTAAAGCATTGTCATACGGATTACCACGTCTTGACATTGAAGGTGTAATGTTGTATTCTTGAGTTAGCTTAAAATACCCGTGTGAAGTGTATTGAAAGCCTTGGTCACTATGGAGCTGCAACTCTGCGGTGACCTTCTCTTTTTTCTTGGCTTCTTTAATGGTACTTAAAACAAGGTTTATGTTTTGTTCCGTGCCGGTTTTGTATGCAACAATACTGTTGTCATACAAATCTCTAATAACAGATAAATACAAAACACCTTGTTTGGTATGTATGTACGAAATATCTGTAACCCATTTTTGATTCGGTCTTTCGGCAGAGAAATCTCTGTTAAGCAAATTTGGATACTTGTGTAGATAATCTCCGTAGTTACGATATTTCTTTCTTCTGATTACCGACAGCAACCCATATTTCTGCATAACTCTTAGTACTGTCTTAGGATTACGATAAATACCGTTTCTTTCAAGCCATATATGCACTCTGCGATATCCGTAGGTTTTACCGCACTCGTTTTGACATTCTCGTATTTTTTCAGCTAATGGTAAATCCCATGCAGGTACATTCATTCGTGATACATATCCGTAATACCCACTTCGAGATACATTAAAAAATCTACACATTTCACTAATGGAATATTTTTCTTTATGTCGATAAATTACCATATATTTTACGCTTGTCTTCACTTCCTTTCGGTGAGCGAGAGAAAATCCCGCATTAGTTCATTTTCCATTTTCAATCTTTTTAATTGTCGTTCTTTTCTTGCAAGTTCGTATTGTAATTGAGAAACTTTGCTTAATTGTTGTATGGATGGTGGTAATGTAGTTCCGTCTTTTCGCGGTCTGCCTTTTGGCTTTATTGATATACCTGATGACAACTTTGCTTGATTTCTATTATGTCGATTGATGAAATTTTCAAGTTGTCTTTGCTTTAATCCAAATTTTTCACATATTTCTCGATTTGTTTTTCCTTGCTCTCGCAAAGCAAATATTTCTCTTTCGTATTCTTTTATGTTTCTATATTCTCTTGGCATAAAAAATCCCCCTATGGTAGTCGGTTTTATTCTACCATAGGGGACTCTTTTTTTCTATTGTCCGTTTTTACTGGACTTGTGCATACATAACACTCCGCTTTATCTTTATAAATTTAAAAACACAACAGAAACCACGCCTAATGCAAAGCCGAAGTTTTGCATTAATGTTAGTTTTTCCTTAAAATAGAATTTAGAAATAAAGTAAGTAAGAATAATACTGCCTGCGGAAATTAATGGGTACATTACCGAGGTTGGCATTCTTAAAACTAAAACCATAACAAGCAGGTTGCACAAACCGTTGGCAATGCCGCAAATCACAATTGGAATACTTCCCTTTTTGATTGAAGCTAGCATGCTTTTGCGTTCTTTGAAGAAAGCGGTAAGTATAAGAACAAATACCACGCAAAAAAGCGCAATTGCCATAAACTCGCCTTTATATTTACCGTCAAAAGTCTTTTGCTGAACATTTTGCACAGTCGAGCACAAACCGTTACCAAGGAATGCTAGAACCAAATAAACTATCCATTTAACGGTTATTTTTTTACCTTCACCATTTT
>JAZSDI010000013.1:0-2373 GCA_045531045.1 Acutalibacteraceae bacterium
AAATACAAGCTCCCTAAAAGGCAGAAAACCTTAACCGCCGATGAACTTATCTCTTATTACGGGGCGCTTTGCGAAAAATACCCCATAATTTCCATTGAAGACGGCGTAGCCGAAGAGGACTGGGAGGCTTGGAAGATACTGACCGCCAAGCTCGGCAAATCCTTACAACTTGTAGGAGACGACCTTTTTGTTACCAACTGTGGCCGACTGAAAATGGGAATTGAAAGAAACTGCGCCAACGCAATTTTAGTAAAACCAAACCAAATAGGCACTTTAACCGAGACCCTTGATGTTATAAACTTAGCCCACAAAAACGGATACAAAACGATAATTTCCCACCGCTCGGGCGAGACCGAGGACACCACAATAGCCGATATTGCCGTTTCCGTAAATTCGGGACAAATTAAAACAGGTGCCCCCTGCCGAAGCGACCGAGTCGCCAAATACAACCGCCTGCTTATAATAGAAAAAGAAAGTCTATGCCTTTAACGGCATAGACTTTTTGTTTTTAATCCTTACTGAAATCTTCTAAAATAAGACCCTCGTTGCGCTCAAGCGCCCAGTTAATATTCCACTCGCTTGTGAAAATAAGAAGATTATTACCCTTAAAGTCCTGAACCCACTTTGTATCTGAGGTGAGGTTTAATTTCTTTATATCAATATCCTTGTTCTTAACCCAACGGATATAACTGTAAGGCAGGTCGTTGCGGATAACATCGACATTGTATTCGTTTTTAAGGCGATATTCAAGCACCTCAAACTGAAGCACACCAACAACGCCCACAATTACCCTTTCCATACCTGTTCCGGGGTCGTGGAAAATTTGGATTGCACCCTCTTGGGCGATTTGCTCAACACCCTTTACAAACTGTTTTCTCTTCAAAGAGTCTTTTTGCTCTATCTGGCAAAAATGCTCAGGCGCAAAGGTGGGAATACCCTCAAAGGTAACCTTTCTTTTAGCAGAGCAAACGGTGTCGCCAATGGAATAAATACCAGGGTCGAAAACGCCGATAATATCACCGGCATAGGCTTCGTTTATAATTTGTCTATCATCCGCCATCATTTGCTGAGGCTGAGAAAGACGGACATTTTTTCCGCCCTGAACATGAAAATAATCAGCGCCACGCTCAAATTTTCCCGAACAAATGCGGAAAAAGGTTATTCTGTCACGGTGGTTTTTATTCATATTTGCCTGAATTTTAAAGGCAAAAGCGGAAAAGGTTTCCTCAAAAGGGCTTACTTCCTCATCCCCCGATTTACGAGCCAAGGGAGAGGTGGTCATTTTAAGGAAGTTTTCCAAAAATGGCTCAATACCAAAGTTTGTAAGCGCCGAGCCAAAGAAAACGGGGGTTAGCTTTCCACATCTTACCTTTTCCAAATCAAACTCAAAACTGGCACCGTCAAGCAGTTCAATCTGGTCCACCAATTCTTCTCTTTGATAAGGTCCGATTAACTCATCCAACTTTTCGGTATCGGTAATATCACACTGGATAGGTTTAATTCTATCCTGACCTCTATGAAACTCGTTAAAGGTTAAAATTTCACGCTTTTCCCTATCAAAAACACCCTTAAAACTAACGCCACAACCAATAGGCCAGTTAATAGGATAGGTACCGATGCCAAATTCCTTTTCAACCTCGTCCAAAAGTTCAAAGGGGTCTCTTGCCTCACGGTCGAGCTTGTTTATAAAGGTGAAAATGGGGATATTTCGCATGGCGCAAACCTTGAAAAGCTTACGGGTTTGAGCCTCAATACCCTTTGCAGCATCGATTACCATTACAACACTGTCGGCTGCCATAAGGGTACGGTAGGTGTCCTCCGAGAAATCTTGGTGACCTGGGGTATCAAGAATATTTATACAATATCCGTCATATTCAAACTGCATAACAGAAGATGTTATAGAAATACCTCTTTGTTTTTCAAGCTCCATCCAGTCGCTGACAGCGTGTTTGGCTGTAGCCTTTCCCTTTACCGAGCCCGCAGTCTGAATTGCGCCGCCGTAAAGCAAAAACTTTTCGGTTAAGGTTGTTTTACCGGCGTCAGGGTGGGAAATTATCGCAAAAGTTCTGCGTCTTTCAATTTCTTTTCTTAGGTCTGCCACTAAAAATTCTCCTCGTATATAATCTTGAAACAGTCGGGCTTCTCACAACACACCGACAATATAAATTCGTTTTCCTCAAAGGTTTTAATTTCACTGTTTTCCAAAACTTGAGCCTTTGAAATATCCTTTAAACCCTCGCCCGTTTTTTTCAGGAGGGCTTCTTTTCTCGTCCAAACATAAAAAAAGCTGTTACTTTCTTTCACAAAGTTTTTTTCTTCTTCCGTGAAAAACCGCTCGGCTATTTTTAAGTTTGTATTTCTTAATTTTTCAAT
>JAZSDI010000114.1:0-3422 GCA_045531045.1 Acutalibacteraceae bacterium
ATTATATTTATCCATCGGCGCAATAAAGAAAAACAGTATAACTATCAAAACCAGCACAAAAGACACAAGTGAAAACTTAAAAACCGTTTCAAATGACTTTAAGGCAAAATAAACCGCCACAACCGCAAAAGCCAAAACAACAAAAAAAGCAGAACTTTCGGGCAAGATTATTTGCTTTGCAAAATTTATTATATCTTTAAAACTTTCTACTCCCACAAACAAAGCGCCCACAGCCACAAAAAGCAAACAAACGGCAGACAAAATTTTTGGGGATTTTATTTTATCAAGCAAAAAACTAACAGCCAAATAAAAAACAACAAGTACCAAAAGAGCAATTAAATATGCGCTAAACCCAAATTCATCAGTGCCCGATAAAGGAAAAATCAAAGCACCGTTTCCCAAAATATAAAGTGATGAAAGCCCTATTATATGAGGAGAAAATTTTTCTGTCTTATTCATATATATTCACCCTTATATCCGCCCCTTTATAAAAATCTTCATAATTGTCCTTTATTTTATCCCAAATTTTAGGTTCCTTTTGCCTTATAACATTTCCCAAAGCACAAACATCATAACCCTTTAAAAAATTTTCTGTCTCGGCTTTTAGAATTTCCTTGTTACCCTCTGCTTTTAAACGGAGATTAAGATTTATTTCTAAATTTTCCTTTAGTTTAAAATCATAGGTCACAGCCGAATAATCCACATTATATTTTATGCTTTCAAGCGTAAATTCACCCTTTGTAAAGGAATCACGGGCAAGGCAAAAAAACGGTATTTCGTTATTTCCCAAAATTTCAACAAGGCGGTTTTCCTTAAAAACGCCAAGACCCTTTACAAGCAATTTTTCATCTTTCGTCTCTACAAAAGGCAGATAATACGTCTTCATTTCTTCAAGCTTTAAAGAATTTACCTCATATAATCTGTTATTAAAAACAGTCCCCTTTTCCTCCTCACTGACCTCGAGCATACTCATAATATCGTAACCCACCGCCACCGAAGACAAGGGTTTTACACTTAAAAGCTCAAAAGCCGACTTGGTGTAAATCATCATTATTGCTATATTTATTTTGCCGTTATCATTCAGAAAAGAAAATACTTTTTCCTTTTGAGTGGGGTCAAGTTCTGAGCCCATAACCGCCACCGCACTGTGACCCAAAGACAAAGGCTGTGTTACTTGGGAAGTTATATCCCCCATAGCCTCCTCCACCGTTTCTCCAACACCCGAAAAGAGTTTGTTTTCCTTATCCTCTTTCAAATCGTCGGAATTTATAACTATTGCCTCTATCGTCATTTTTATTTTCTCACCCTCGCTGTCAAAACCCAAAGCCGAAACGATATACTCTTGTTTGTCTGAGGCAATAGTCTCCTTCACCGAGCAACCGCACAAAAGCACAATATTTAAGACAACCAAAACAAGGCTTAAAAGCTTTTTCATTTTTCTTTTCTGCTCCTTATAATGTTGTGATTAAATGATGGTCTTTTGAGCATATCTTGCCAAGAGGTACGCCAAAAGGTATCCTTAAGGCTTTGAAAATCGGCTTTTCTTAGTGAAACGGTGTAATCAACACCGAAAGACTTAAGCGAAAGTATATGAATTATCGTAACAGAAACACCGGCAAAAAATCCCCAAAGACCCAAAGTAGCACTTAAAAAGACATACAAAAGTCTTAAATAAAAAACCGCTCCCCTGAGTCTTGGAATCATAAGTCCTGCAATACCGCTTAGCGCTATGACTATAAGCATTGGTGTGCTGATAATTCTTGCCTCCACCGCCGCCTGACCTACAACCAAACCGCCAACAATGCTGAGAGCGTGACCCAACGACTGTGGCATTCTGACTCCTGTTTCCTTTAAAATTTCAAAAACGAAAATCATAATAAGGCACTCGGTAAGGGGTGCAAAGGGCACACCGCCTCTGAGACTCGACACCGAAACCGCCAAAGCGGTTGGCAAAAGTTCACGGTGAAAGGAAGATAAGGCTATAAAAATTGCGGGTATGCTTACAGCTAAGAAAAAAGAGAAAAAACGCAAAAATCTACCCACCGAGGAAACCAAGAAATTAAGATAATAATCCTCGTCCGACTGAAAATTTTCCGAAAAAAGAAAGGGCAATGTCAAAACAACGGGTGTTCCGTTAACAACCACCGCAATTCTTCCCTCAAGCAGTTTTGCCGCAACCACATCGGGTCTTTCGGTGGTGCCTGTAGTCTTGAAAATAGAATACTTGCTGTCTCTGATATTCTCGGCAATATAGTTAGTATCTAAAATTCCGTCAATATTGATTTTTGAAATTTTTTCCTTTAGTTTTCTTACAGTTTTGGGGTTGGCAAGGCTTTCAAGATAACAAATGAAAATTAGGGTATTGCTTCGTTTTCCAACCCTCATAACCTCACAGCAAAGGTCGGGTGTTTGAAGTTTTCGGCGAATAAGTGCAATATTTGAAAGCCCGTTTTCAACAAATCCCTCACGGGGTCCTTGCAAAACCCTTTCGTCCTGCGGCTCGTTAATACCACGCATACTAAAGCCTTTTGTGTCAACCGCAAGAGCCTCTTTACTTTTATCAATAAGCAAAATAGTTTCGCCGAACATTATACCGTTTAAAATGTCTGAAACCTTTGTTTGTTTTTTTATATCCCTTGCAAATAAAATTTGGGTTTCAATAAAATCGGCTAAAGTGGGGCTGTCGTTTTGACGGTCTACTGTTATGAGCGATTTTATAATTCCTTCGTTTAGTTGAGCCGAGTCAACCATTCCGTCAAAATACATAATGGCACAGTCAAAACTGACAGTATTTCTAACCTTTACTCGCTTAACCCTTAAAATTGCCTCTTTTTTAAAAATATCTTTAAAAAGGGCAATATCCTTTTCCAGGTTGCCCGACAATGTAATATTTTCTAATTCTTTTACCGTAGCGTACATCTTATCACCTAAATCTATTATGACCGCAAGTAAGCCAAGTATTGATTTTTTGATGATTTGCAGTATAATATAATAGAAAGGTTTTGATAAAATGATTTATAATTCGGTTTTAGAATTAGTGGGAAACACTCCCCTTTTAAGACTTAATAATATTGAAAAAGAATTGGGACTCAAGGCTAAGCTTTTGGCAAAGCTTGAATTCTTAAACCCCGCAGGAAGCGTTAAGGACCGAGTTGGTCTCGCCCTTATTGAAGAGGCCGAAAAAAAGGGTCTTTTAAATAAAAATTCGGTAATTATTGAGCCTACCTCTGGCAACACAGGAATAGGTCTTGCTATGGCGGCGGCAGTTAAGGGATATAAGACAATAATCGTTATGCCCGAAACTATGTCGGAAGAACGCAAGAAATTAATGATTGCCCACGGTGCCGAGTTAGTTTTAACCGACGGCAAAAAAGGTATGGCGGGTGCCATTGAAAAGGCTGAAGAACTCAGCAAAGAAATCC
>JAZSDI010000083.1:0-12759 GCA_045531045.1 Acutalibacteraceae bacterium
AAGGAGGCTGCAAAGCTTTTCCTCGAAAGAGCAAACAATAATGTCGGTCTAATTATCCCAGGTATTGCACCCTTGCGTGATACTTTTTGGGGTAAATGGCTTTGGCAAAATCCTAAGATGTTTGAAGAACTTAAGGAATTTATGGATGAAATACATAAAACAGGCGCCAAGCTTTTCATTCAGTTAACTGCAGGTATGGGTCGTTCTTGGGCTATTACTGAATTGGTAGCGCCTTTACATAAAAACAAATTCACCCGCGCTTTAATTAAGCCTGTTATTGATACCTCACACGAACTTGCAAGTCCAAGCCCCCAGAAATCACGCTGGGCACACGATATTGAATGTCCCGAAATGACCAAACATCAAATCCACGAAATTATTGAGGCTTTTGCCAAGACTGCCAAGCTTTGTAAAGAGGCGGGTGTTGATGGTGTTGAGGTTCACGCTGTTCACGAAGGCTATTTGTTAGACCAGTTTGCTATTGAGTTCTTTAACAAGCGCACTGACGAATATGGCGGCAGTTTTGAAAATCGCTATCGTTTTGCCGCAGAGGTTGTAAAGGCAATTAAGGAGTCTTGTGGTGAAGATTATCCCGTTTCCTTGCGCTACTCGGTTGAGTCTAAATTAAAGGGCTTTTGCGAGGGCGCAATGCCTGGGGAAGACTATGTTGAAGTTGGCCGTGGTATGGAAGAGTCTGAAAAGGCTGCAAAATACTTGCAAGATGCAGGTTATGATATGCTTAATGCCGATAACGGAACTTATGACTCTTGGTATTGGGCGCATCCACCTATGTATATGCCTGAAAACTGCAACCTTGAGGATGTATCACACATTAAGAAATTCGTTGATATTCCTGTTGTTTGTGCGGGACGTATGGATGCCGAGGTTGGTGCAAAAGCGGTTGCAGAGGGCAAAATTGACGCTGTGGGCGTTGCCCGTCAGTTCCTTGTTGACCCCGAGTGGATTACCAAGATGATAGATGACCGCCTTGAGGATATTAAGCCTTGTATTTGTTGCCACAGCGGTTGCTTTAACTTCTCATCATCTAAGGGACACGCAAATACTCAGGACCTTACTGACACAATGGGTCTTGCCCGTTGCGCTTTGAATCCTCAGACAATGCAGTCTAAGAAATATTATGTTAAACCCGCTAAAAAGCAGAAAAAGATTGCGATTATCGGCGGCGGTATCGGTGGTATGGAAGCGGCTATCCTTTGTGCGAAACGAGGTCACAGCGTAACACTATATGAAAAGAGCGATAAGCTCGGCGGTGTATTTATTGCGGCGGCTGCGCCCTCATTTAAAGAGAAGGACAGAGCACTTATTTCTTGGTATATCCGTGAGCTTTCAAACCACCCAATTACCGTTAAAATGAATACCGAGATTACTGATGTCAAATCCCTTGATGCAGATGAAATTATTATCGCAACAGGCGCTACTGCAAGAAATATCCCTGTTAAGGGTGCTGAAAACACTATTGAAGCTATTGATTACTTGCTAAAGAAAAGGGAAGTTGGCGAAAATGTGGTTGTAATCGGCGGCGGTCTTACAGGTTGCGAAATTGCTTATGATTTGTATTTAAACGGCAAAAAGCCTGTTATTGTTGAAATGCAGGATGACCTTATCACAACCAAGGGTGTTTGCCTTGCAAATACAAGTTATCTTCGTGATTTCTTCAAGACAAATAAAGTGCCCGTTTATCTTGAAACTGCTCTTACAGAAATAGATGGTAACAGAGTTATTCTAAAAAATAAGGCAGGGGAGACCTTTACAGTTGATGCTGATTCGGTAATCATGTCGGTTGGTTATAACCCTGCTCCATTGGTATCTAAAGGCAAACATATTCATGTAATCGGCGATGCTTCAAAGGTTGGAAATCTTCGCACCGTAATTTGGGGTGCATGGGATACCTGTATGAAACTCTAATTTTGTTAGGAGGAATAAAAAATGATTCTTACAAAAGAACAACAAGCTATTCTTGACGGTGAAAAGGGCGAAACCCTTGCAAAAGTAATGAAGACCCTTGTTATGTATGGCGATGCTTTTGAGGCTGAAAAGTTAGTTCCAATAACCTCAAAATATAACCATTTGGTTACATCTTTCGGTCTTAAGGTAATGTCTCCTGTTTATGATTTAATGCAACAGCTTCTTGACGCTGATGTTGCATCTGAGCAAAAATTCTCGGTAGATCCAAGACCTATTGATAAAAATGTTCCCGCAAACTTCTTGCAGAATTTAGTTTTCAATAAGTTTATGTATACAAAGCAGGATTTCTATGAGAAACAACTTGAAAAGTTAGGTCTTATGGATAAAAACGCTTTCTCTTGCACTTGTTATATGGATGAACTCGGCAACAAGCCCCAAAAGGGTGAAATACTTTCTTGGGCAGAGTCAAGCGCTGTTGTTTACGCTAACTCTGTTTTGGGTGCAAGATGTAATAGAAACTCAGGTATTATTGACATTATGGGTTCGATAGTTGGTTTTGTTCCTTATTTTGGTCTTTTGACTGATGAGGGAAGAAAAGCTACTTGGGTTGTTAAGGTTAACACAACCAAGAAACCCGAGGCTCAACTTTTAGGCTCGGCTATCGGTATGAAGGTTATGGAAGATGTGCCTTATGTTGTAGGTCTTGATAAATGGCTCGGCACCGAGCTTAATGATGCCGCTTGTGCATATCTTAAAGATTTCGGTGCGGCAACTGCTTCAAACGGCGCTGTTGGGCTTTATCACATTGAAAACCTCACTCCCGAGGCTGTTGAGCTTGGAGAAAGTTTAATTGCTGATGGTGCGAAGGAATATATCATCGATGATGCCGAGCTTGAAAGGGTTAAAAATAACTATCCTGTTATTTGGAAAAATCCAAATGCGGCACCAAAACTTTGCTTTGTTGGTTGTCCTCATCTCTCGCTCGAACAGCTTAAGGCTTGGACGGTTGATATCGAAACTGAGCTTAAAAACAACGGCAAGAAAAAGGTTACTATAAATACTGTTTTCACAGCTGCTCCCGCAGTTCTTGAGGCGTTTAACAAGACAGAATTTGCCGACAGACTCAAAGCAACAGGTGTTATAACATCATACATTTGTCCGCTTATGTATATGAATAATCCCCTTTGCAAGAAGATGCCTGTAATAACTTCTTCTAATAAGCTTCGCACCTACACCAGTGCCAGATATTATACCGATGCTGAAATTCTTAAAATCATCACAGGAGGTACAAAATAATGAAACAGTTTCAAGGTAGAGTTGTAACCCCCGGAGAAGTGACTGCCGAGGCCGTTGTTACTAAAGAAGGTTTTAACACTTTGGCATCTTTTCAAATGGCTTTGCAGTTTGGTGATAAGGATGTAAAATGCGGCGACCAAAGTAATACTGAGCTTTACGGCAAACCCCTTATAAATAAGGCGCTTTGTTTGCCTCAGACAATAGGCTCAACCACAGGCGGTCTTGTGCTTTACTGTGCTTGTTCAATGGGTAAAAATCCCGCTTGTATGCTCTTTGCAAACCATATCGATTCACTTGCCGCTGCAGGTGCGGTTTTAGCTGATGTTTGGGTTGACGGCGTTTCAATGCCCGTTATCGACTCTTTAGGCGATGAATTTTTAAACTATGTTAAAGACGGTATGAAGATCACTGTTAAAGCAGATGGTTTGGTAGAGGTTGAATAATAAAGATTATGCGGTTGAAATAATTTCAACCGCATTTTCGTTATACAATAAAATTAAACCCGATGAACTAAAAATTCATCGGGTTTAATTGCAGATAAAAAATCCAAACCCAACCTAAATGTCGAATTTGGATTTTTGGTCGAGGTGACAGGACTCGAACCTGCGGCATCCTGCTCCCAAAGCAGGCGCGCTACCAGCTGCGCTACACCTCGATAGATATTAAATTTTTTGACAGCTTAACTATTATATAGTATACATTCGTCTTTGTCAATCTATTTTAATGTAATTTTTAATTTTCATTATTAGATTACATATAATATTCTTGGTGATTATATGAAAAAGCATTTTAAAGACTTATTATGGTATACAGTCGGGAGTACAATATATGCCGTTGCAGTTGCGATTTTTATTTCTCCTAACGAAATTTCTCCCGGTGGGCTTACGGGTATTGCTACACTTTTAAATTACACATTAGATGTGCCAACCGGTTTGACAATACTTGTTTTAAATATACCAATTTTAATTTTAGGTTATATTAAATTTGGCGGTAAATTCATTTTGAGCACTGCTATTGCCACAACAATGGTGTCGTTTGCAATAACCTTTGTTGAGGAAACAATTCCTGAGGTAAAAGTTGAAAAAATTTTAGCTTCTATATTTGGTGGGTGTCTTTTAGGGCTTGGAATCAGCCTTATAATGCTTCACGGTGCTACAACAGGTGGCGTTGATATTGTTGCTAAGCTTATTAACAAACGCTTCAGACACCTTACTGTTGGTAAAATAATACTGATTTTAGATGCGGCGGTTGTATTATTGGCGGTAATAGTTTACAACAATATTGAAAGCGCTCTATATTCAGTTTTGACACTGTTTGCATCAGCCAGAGTGATGGACAGTATGCTATATGGCGGAGACAGAGGAAAGGTGATTTACACAATCACATCAAAACATGACGAAATTTGCAAAAGCGTCTCAAACGAACTCTCCCGTGGTATTACTCTATTTGATGTGACAGGAGGATATACAGGAGAAAAACGAAAAATGTTGATGTGCAGTTTAAGACCGTTTGAGGTATCGGTGTTTTATTCCTTGGTTGAAAAATATGACCCAAAAGCCTTTATAATCGTTACAGAGGCGGGTGAAATAATAGGAGAAGGATTTAAAAAATTAAATTAATAAGATTATAGCGTATTGGTGAAAATCACGAATTTTTAAAAAATATAACAAAAAATAAAAATACCACTTGATTTTTTCAAATATGGTGATATAATGAATTCTGTACCACAAGATATAGTGTTGAAATTTCTTAAGTATTGGAATATTTAGGGGAGATATGAAAAATGAAGATTATTAAAAGAAGTGGAGCCGAGGTTGAATTTGACCCTCGAAAAATCGTTATAGCTGTTACAAAGGCTAATGAAAGCGTTGTCCCGAGTGCTCGTATGAGTGAGGTGCAAATCCGCAGAATTGCTGAGGATGTTGAAAGCGCTGCAATGAATATGAACCGTTCTCTAAGCGTGGAAGAAATTCAGGATATGGTCGAGGACCAGATTATGAATCAACGTGCTTTTGAGGTTGCACGTCGTTATATAACCTATCGTTATACCCGTGCATTAGTGCGTAAATCCAACACTACTGACGAGCAGATTTTAAGCCTTATTGAGTGCAATAACGAGGAAGTTAAACAAGAAAATTCAAATAAGAACCCAACCGTAAACAGCGTTCAGCGTGACTATATGGCTGGTGAGGTTAGTAAAGATATTACTAAGCGTATTTTGTTGAATCCTGACATTGTTGA
Organism: Acutalibacteraceae bacterium; assembly: GCA_045531045.1. Lineage (GTDB taxonomy): Bacteria > Bacillota > Clostridia > Oscillospirales > Acutalibacteraceae > UBA737. Next base: position 5,464 of record JAZSDI010000083.1, read on the forward strand.
AGCACACGAGCAGGGAATAATTCATTTCCACGATGCTGACTATTTTGCACAGCATATGCACAACTGTGACCTTGTAAACCTTGAAGATATGCTTCAAAACGGCACTGTTATCAGTGGAACATATATTGAGAAGCCTCACACATTCTCAACAGCTTGTAATATTGCTACTCAAATTATTGCACAGGTTGCTTCCTGTCAGTATGGCGGTCAGAGTATCAGCCTTACCCATTTAGCACCTTTTGTTGACATCAGCCGTAAAAAGATTTACAAAGAGGTTGAAAAAGAACTTAGTGATATTGCTCCTAACATTACCCCCGAAAAGATTGCAGAAATCACCGAAAAGAGACTTCGTGATGAGGTTAGAAAGGGTGTTCAAACTATCCAATATCAGGTAGTTACCCTTATGACCACTAACGGTCAAGCTCCTTTTGTTACAGTATTTATGTATCTTAATGAGGCTAAAAACGAGCAGGAAAAAGCTGACTTGGCTTTAATTATCGAGGAAGTTTTAAAACAGCGTTACCAAGGTGTTAAGAACGAAAAGGGTGTTTGGATTACACCTGCTTTCCCGAAGCTTATCTATGTTCTCGAAGAAGATAACATTAAAGAGGGTACAAAATACTGGTACTTAACTCAGCTTTCTGCTAAGTGTACCGCTAAGAGAATGGTGCCTGACTATATTTCTGAGAAGGTTATGCTTCAAAATAAGATTGACAAAAACGGTGAAGGCCATTGCTATACCTGTATGGGTTGCAGAAGCTTTCTTACTCCTTATGTTGATGAAGAAGGCAAACCTAAGTATTACGGTCGCTTTAACCAAGGCGTTGTAACCGTTAACTTGGTTGATATCGGTTTATCCGCTAATAAGAATATGGAAAAATTCTGGGAGATTTTTGATGACAGAATGGAACTTTGCCATCGTGCATTGCAGTCTCGTCACGAAAGACTTACTGGAACTGTATCTGATGCTGCGCCTATTCTTTGGCAGCACGGTGCGTTGCTTCGTCTCAAAAAAGGTGAGACTATCGATAAATATCTCCACGGCGGTTATTCAACCTTGTCTCTTGGCTATGCAGGTCTTTGGGAGTGTGTTTATGCTTTAAACGGCAAGAAACTTACCGAGCCTGAGGGCGAGAAGCTTGGTCTTGAGATTATGAAGAAGCTCAACGAGTATACAGCAAAATGGAAGGCTGCTGAGAATATAGATTATTCCTTATACGGCACACCTCTTGAAAGCACAACCTACAAGTTTGCTAAATGCTTGCAGAAACGTTTTGGCAAGGTTGACGGTGTTACCGATAAGAACTATATAACAAACAGCTATCACGTTCATGTGACTGAGGAAATTGATGCATTTGATAAATTAGCGCTTGAGGCTAAATTCCAGGCATTGTCTCCCGGTGGTGCTATTTCCTATGTTGAGGTTCCTAATATGCAAAATAACCTCGACGCCGTTCTCTCGGTAATGCAGTTTATCTATGATAACATTATGTACGCCGAGCTTAATACCAAGAGTGACTATTGTCATATCTGCGGTTTTGACGGTGAAATTGCTATTGAAGAAGTGGACGGAAAGCTTATTTGGAAGTGTCCAAATTGTGGAAACACCGACCAAGATAAGATGAATGTTGCCCGTCGCACCTGCGGATATATTGGAACACAGTATTGGAACCAAGGCAGAACTCAAGAAATTCAAGAAAGAGTTTTACATCTATAATTTATTAGCATAGCACCTTCGGGTGCTATGTGTTTTTGAGGATTTTTTATGAATTATGCAGTAATTAAAAAATTTGATATTGCCAACGGTCCCGGTGTCAGGGTTAGTTTGTTTGTTAGCGGTTGCCGTCATTTTTGTAAGAACTGCTTTAATTCTGAGGCATGGGATTTTTCTTACGGAAATCTGTTTACCGATGAGGTTTTACAAGAACTCGTCACAGCAACTGCACCCGACCACATAACCGGATTTTCGGTTCTGGGTGGAGAGCCTTTTGAGCCTGAAAACCAAGAAGGTGTTTTAAAGGTTGTAAAGGAGATTAAAACAAGATTTCCCCAAAAAAGCATCTGGATTTATACAGGTTTTCTTTTTGACGAGCAACTACTAAAAGGAACCGTCGGTAATTTAGAAACCGTTAGAGAAATTTTAAAATATACGGATGTTTTAGTAGACGGAAAATTTGTTGAAGAACTCAAAAGTCCTGATTTGCTTTTCAGAGGTTCTTCAAACCAAAGAATAATAGATGTTCAAACATCTTTACTTAATAACGAAACTGTTTGGCTTGAGGGTAAATGGGAAAGACGAATGGGAAGCGGAGATATTTACGAATAGGAGTTTTAAAATGATTAAAGTAAATTTCAAGAAATTAAACGAAAATGCTGTTGCCCCGACCTACGGCACCGAATTTGCTGCAGGTGCTGATTTATATGCTTGTGAGGGCGGCGAGGTTACAATTGAAGCAGGGGAGACAAAGTTAATACATACAGGTCTTTCACTTGAAATTCCTGAGGGATATGCGGGGCTAATTTATGCCCGTAGCGGTATTGCAACCAGGAGAGGTCTTGCTCCCGCTAACAAGGTTGGCGTTATTGACAGTGACTATAGAGGGGAAATTATGGTTTCTCTTCATAACCACTCTGCACAGGCACAAACTATTGCAGATAAAGAACGTGTGGCTCAGCTTGTGATTACGCCCTTTTTAAAGGTTGAATATACCGAAACCGAAGAATTAAGTGATACTATTCGTGGAGAAGGCGGTTTTGGCTCGACAGGAAGCAAATAATTTTAAAAAACTTTCAGTGTTAGCATTGAAAGTTTTTTATATTTGTGGTATAATTTCACTATTATTTTAATGATAGGTGTTTAAAATGAAGGTTGTCATAAAATTAGGAACTTCCACACTCGCTCATGAGACTGGAAGACTTAACATTCGCCGTGTTGAAGAACTTTGTAAGGTGATTTCTGACCTTAAAAATGCAGGAAATGAAATCATTATGGTTTCTTCAGGTGCTATTGGTATGGGTGTTGGAAAATTGGGTCTTGGAGAAAAGCCTCACGATATGCCAACAAAACAGGCGGCTGCCGCTGTCGGTCAGTGCGAACTGATGTATACATACGATAAGCTGTTTTCTGAATATAATCACACGGTAGCTCAAATTCTTTTGACCGATGAAGATATTGCCGACACTGAGCGTTGCTCTAATTTTAAAAACACGCTCTGCCGACTTTTAGAACTTGGCGTTATACCGATTATCAATGAAAATGACACCATCGCCACCGATGAAATTATAATTGGTGATAACGATACTTTAGGCGCTATCGTTTCCACAACAATCAATGCCGATTTACTTATAATTTTATCTGATATAGACGGACTTTACACAGCCGACCCCCATAAAGATAAAAATGCGGTTATGCTAAACCGTGTTGAAGAAATTACTGACGAAATTATCGCTATGACAGGCGGTGCGGGTACTACACTTGGTACAGGCGGTATGGTTACAAAAATTAAAGCCGCAAAAATTGCAACTGCAGGCGGAACTGATATGGTTATCGCCAACGGCAGCAACCCTCAACTATTATATTCAATTATTAACGGTGAAGATGTTGGCACAAGATTTGTGGCAAAGAAGGGATTATGATGACCGAAACTATCGAAATTTTAAAAAGAGCTAAAAAGGTTTCATTAAACGCTCCGATTACTACTGATATTAAAAATACGGCATTAAAAAATATGGCTGAGAGCCTTGTTTTGAGTACCGAAGAAATTCTTAAAGCCAATGCTTTGGATATTGAAAACGCAAAGGGTGTAATTGCTCCTGTTATGATTGACCGATTGCGCCTTGATGCTGAGCGTATCAAAGCAATGGCTAAGGGAATTATAGATGTTGCAAATTTGCCCGACCCTGTAGGTCGAGTTATTGAAAAAACAACCCACAACAACGGTCTTGTTATTGAAAAAACAAGCATACCTTTCGGCGTTGTGGCAATAATTTATGAAAGCCGCCCGAATGTTACCTCTGATGCTGCAGCGCTCAGTTTTAAAAGCGGTAATGTTTGTGTGCTTAGAAGTGGAAAAGATGCTTATTTGAGTGCAAATGCTATCGTAAAGGCACTTAAAACAGGTCTTAAAAACAGCGGAATTGATGAAAATTACATCAATTTGGTTGAAGATACCTCGAGAAATAGTGCAAATGAGTTAATGACCGCTGTAGGTCTTGTTGATTTACTTATTCCTCGTGGTGGCAAGGGTCTTATTAAAGCGTGTACCGAAAATGCAAAGGTGCCTTGTATTGAAACGGGCACAGGTATATGTCACATTTATGTTGATAAGGATGCCGATTTAGAAAAGGCTTTGAAAATTATTGACAATGCAAAAAGAAGCCGACCTTCAGTATGTAATGCATGTGAGGTTTGTTTGGTAGATAAGGCGATTGCCAATGAATTTTTACCAAAACTTCACACATTGTTCAAAAACTCAAACCCCGTAACTGAGATAATAGGGGATAACGAAACTTCCCAAATTATACCTGTTAGTTTGGTTGATGAAAATTCCTATGACACGGAATTTTTAGATTATAAACTTGCAATTAAAATTGTTGATTCGGTTGATGCAGCGGTTAAACACATCTCGGAACACTCAACCCATCATAGTGAAAGTATTATCACTAAGAACGAAAACACTGCTGAATATTTTGTTTCCCGTGTTGATTCTGCCGCTGTTTATGTTAATGCTTCGACAAGATTTACCGATGGCGGTGAGTTTGGTCTCGGCTGCGAAATGGGTATTTCAACCCAAAAACTTCATGCAAGAGGTCCAATGGGTCTTAATGAACTTAACACTTATAAATATATCATAAAAGGTAACGGACAAATCAGATAGGAGATTATTATGGATATTGCAAATTATGGCTTTATTGGTTGCGGCAATATGGGCGGAAGCCTTGCTCGAGCTGTTTGCAAGGCTGTAGGCGAAACCCAAGTGTTATTAGCCGATAAAGCAACTGTAAAAGCAGAACTTTTAGCTGAGGAATTGAAATGCAACACTGCTGATATAAAAGAAGTTACTAAAAACTGTAAATATATTTTTTTAGGTGTTAAACCTCAGGTTATGAAATTAGCGCTCGATGAGATTTCTGATATTTTGAGAAACAGAAACGACCGTTATATATTAATTTCTATGGCGGCGGGTGTTACAATTTCAAAGCTAAAAGAAATGTTAGGCTTTGATTGCCCTATTATTCGAATTATGCCCAATACACCCGTTTCTGCGGGCAAAGGAATGATTTTATATACACCTGACAATAATGTGTTTATGGACGAAATAGGGGAGTTTAACGCTGCTTTACAATTTGCAGGTAAGCTTGACAAACTTGAAGAAAATCTTATTGATTCTGCAACTGCGGTTTCGGGTTGCGGTCCCGCTTTTGTTTATTTGTTTGCTGAGGCGATGGCTGATGCCGGTGTTGAGTGTGGTTTAGCACGCCACAAAGCTTTGGAATATGCAATTCAAACATTATCAGGTGCGGCTGAGCTAATGCAGTCTACAGGTAAACACCCTGCTGTTTTAAAGGACGAGGTTTGCTCTCCTGGTGGCAGTACTATTGAGGGCGTTCATGCACTTGAAGATAATGGTTTCAGAGGAACTGTTATGTCTGCCGTTAAGGCTTCTTTTGAAAAGACAAAGAAATTGTAAGCACTGTCTTTGGAGGACAAAAAATGATTAAAACTCTGGCAAAAAGTATTCGTGAATTTAAATTGCCTTCAATTTTAACCCTCATTTTCATTATGGGTGAGGTTTTAATTGAGGTTTCAATCCCGTTTATAACAAGGGATATGATTAATAGCTTTGAAAACCTTAATGGCTCGGCTACTATTGAAGATGTTATCAAAAAAGGATTTATGCTTGTCGGCTTGGCACTGATTTCTCTTTGTTGCGGCGGTATTGCCGCACTTACTTGTGCCAAGGCATCTGCAGGTTTTGCTAAGAACTTGCGTCAAGATATGTTTTCAAGAATTCAAGGCTTTTCATTTAAAAACATAGATAAATTCTCTTCATCATCTTTGGTTACCCGTCTTACCACTGATGTAAACAATGTGCAGATGTCTTATATGATGATTATAAGAACTGCAGTTAGAAGTCCTATGAACTTTATCTTTTCTATTGTAATGGCATACATCATGGGCGGTGCTTTGGCTACAACGTTTGTTGTAGTAGTTCCTATCTTGATTTTTGGACTTTTAATGGTTGCACGGAAAGCAATGCCAGCTTTCAGAAGAGTGTTTAAAAAATATGACCGCTTGAATGAATCTATTGAAGAAAATGTGCGCGGTATGCGTGTTGTAAAGGGTTTTTCGCGTGAAGATTTTGAAATAGAAAAGTTTAAAAACGCCGCTGACGACATTACTACAGATTTCACAAAAGCTGAACGAATTGTAGCATTTAACGGACCTTTAATGCAGTTTTGTATGTATTTTAATATGATATTTATTTTGACTGTAGGTTCGTTTTTGGCAATTTCATCGGGCGGCGCAAAGCTTAAATACGGCGAAATTTCTGCAATGCTCACTTATGGTGTGCAGATTTTAATGTCACTTATGATGCTTTCAATGATTTATGTAATGATTACTATGTCATTGGAATCTATGAAGCGTATCTGCGAAGTTTTGGAAGAACAACCTTCTATCACAAACCCTCAAAACCCTATATTTGAAGTTAAGAACGGCTCTATCGAATTTAAAGATGTTAGCTTTAAATATAACGACAAAGCAAAAAGATATGCTTTGGAAAATGTTAATCTTAACATTAAATCGGGTATGACGGTTGGTGTTTTAGGCGGTACAGGTGTTGGTAAATCCACACTAGTTCAGTTAATACCGAGACTTTACGATGTAACCGACGGTGTTGTTACAGTCGGCGGCGAAGATGTCAGAAATTACGATATTCAAACACTTCGCAACTCAGTTGCAATGGTGCTTCAAAAGAATCAGTTGTTCTCGGGTACTATTAAAGAAAACTTGCGTTGGGGTAACGAGAATGCTACCGATGAAGAAATTGTTGAGGTTTGCAAACTTGCCCAAGCAGACGAGTTTATAGAAAAATTCCCCGATAAATATGACACTTATATCGAACAAGGCGGTACAAATGTTTCAGGCGGTCAAAAGCAGAGACTTTGTATTGCCCGAGCACTTCTTAAAAATCCAAAAGTATTAATTCTTGATGATTCAACAAGTGCGGTTGATACTAAAACCGATGCCTTTATTAGAAGTGGATTTAAAAACTATATCCCTGATACAACAAA
>JAZSDI010000132.1:0-6936 GCA_045531045.1 Acutalibacteraceae bacterium
CGTGCTGTACCTGCTATCATACTCATAGCAGCCTCAAGACTAGCGGCATTTAAGTCGGGCATTTTTGTTTCAGCAATCTTCTGAATCTGCTCTTTGGTAATCTTGGCAACCTTAGTTTTGTTAGGTGTGCCGGAAGCACTCTCGATGCCGCAAGCCTTCTTAATAAGAACTGCTGCGGGTGGAGTTTTAGTGATAAAGCTGAAAGAACGGTCTGCATAAACAGTGATGATAACAGGGATAATAAGACCTGCATCGTTCTTTGTTCTTTCGTTAAACTCCTTGGTGAATGCCATAATGTTTACACCGTGCTGACCGAGAGCAGGACCAACCGGGGGAGCCGGTGTAGCTTTACCTGCAGGGATTTGAAGCTTGATGTAGCCTGTGATTTTTTGAGCCATTTTTTGCACCTCCATTATTCGTGGTAACCGGGTTTTTAAAAAACACCTGGCGGAACGGTCATATTCCGTCCCTCCCACCGTGACACTAACTACCCAGTGTCAAGGGTTGGCAATTAAATTGCCGATAAATTCAGCATTTCTGCTAAATAACAAATTATTCGTCGGAAACGGAAATCTGGTCAAGCTCGAGCTCAACGGGGGTTTCTCTTCCGAACATAGAAAGAACTACGCATACATTGTTGTTTGCAGTATCAACTGTTTTAACAACACCACTGTAGCCCTCAAGAGGACCGCTGATAATTTTAACGGTGTCTCCCTCTTCGTAGCCAACCTTAACGCTGTGCTTTTCAACGCCTAAAGCGGCAACTTCTTCATCGGTTAGGGGAACCGGCTTGGAAGCGGGTCCCACAAAGCCTGTACAACCACGGATGTTTCTAACAACATACCAGCTGTCGTCGGGTACTATCATTTTAATAAGAACATAACCGGGGAAAATTTTGCGTTCAACCTCACGCTTTTTATCTTCCTTGATTTCGGTAACGATTTCTGTTGGGATTTTAATGTCCTGTATAAGGTCTTGCATACCACGGCTTTCAACCATTGTTGCCAAGTCGGTTGCAACCTTATTTTCATATCCTGAATAGGTATGAGCAACATACCATTTTGCTTCGTTATTTCCAGACATATTACTCACCTAAAATCAATTTAAGTAATTCAGCCAAGCCAAAGTCAACAGCCCAGATAAACGCACCAACAATAAGACAAATGATAAGAACAATCAAAGTGTTCTTTGCAACATCCTTGAAGGTGGGCCATACAATTTTCTTAGCTTCGCTCTTGTAATCTCTTAAGAAACGACCGATACGCTTTAATATGGTCAACTTTGCACCCTTTGATGCTACAACCTCTAAATAGTCATCAATTAAAAGATGAGCCACAGAGAAGGCTGTGAAAGCAAAAAGAGCGATTGCAGTTATCAAAACGAAGGGTGTGTAAACAACACCGCTAACGCTTGGAAGAGGTCTGCTATCAACAAATTTTGGAGCATCAGACAAAGCAATAACCAACATGTAAACTGCAGAAACAATGCCTACAGCAGGAGCAGCATAACGAAGCTTCTTTGTCTTAAAAGAAAGAGCAGAGAAAGCAGCTGCTAAAACGGTGAGTATAAAGCAGAAAAGGATATCGGCAGATTTTGCCATATTAACCTCTTTACCCAAAAACTCAACCTTCGAGCCGAAGCCTAACTGAGCGCCAACCAAGGTAACTTCCTTGCCACTACTTGTAATAGTAGCGAAATCTGTGAAGAACAAAACAAGTGAGCCTAAACCTAAAACTATGCCAATAATCCAGCAAATTTTATTTAAAGTTTTCATGCTTTGCCTCCTACTTTGTTTCCTTGTGAAGGGTGTGCTTTTTGCAGAATCTGCAGTACTTGTTCATCTCAAGCCTGTCAGGATTGTTTTTCTTGTTTTTCATTGTGTTGTAGTTGCGCTGTTTGCACTCTGTGCAAGCTAAAGTGATTTTAACTCTCATAACGGCACCTCCCGCTTTACGGAAATTATTTTTGCTTTTACTCTAATTAATGTAAAAGTAAAGCCTCCCTCTAAGGTTGTGATTTTGCGCCGCATCGCAACATATAGAAGCGACACGAAAGCACTGCACAAAATACAGTATCAACCCATATTTTGAAGAAATCTTTGCAAAAAAAAAGACCCTTCAGAGGTAACACGATTATACCACATACCCCCATAATAGTCAAGGTTTTTTTCAACTTTTTTCTCATTTTGCCCAAGCCTTAAAACATATCCTTTTAAAAAGAAAGAGAGGCTGTGTTTTTATGTTAGAACTACTGATGCAGTTAGCTTGTAATATCTATTATTTTGCACTTCATGTGACGGGTAGCGGCTCGTTTCCTGCGCCGTTATCAGCAAAAAAAGAAACCGAACTTTTAGAGAAAAGCCGAAATGGCGACGAGGAAGCAAGAAATCAACTTATAGAACATAATTTAAGGCTTGTTGCCCACATTGTAAAAAAATATTATGCCACAGGTGCTGAGCAGGAGGATTTAATTTCTATCGGCACCATCGGACTGATAAAAGCGGTTTCCACCTTTAAGTCGGACAAAAAAATCCGCCTTGCCACCTATGCTTCACGCTGTATCGAAAATGAAATTTTAATGTTTTTCAGAAATATCAAAAAATCTTCGCAGGATATCCCCTTTTCAGAGCCTATTGACACCGACAAGGACGGCAACCCATTAACACTCATAGATACAATAGCCGACAAGCAGGATGTTGCCGAAGAAATTGACTTAAAACTGAAACTCGAAAGACTTCAAAAAATAATGCCCTCCACCTTAGATAAACGGGAAAAGCAAATAATCACAATGCGTTACGGACTTTCGGGAAGCGAAGAACTGACCCAAAACGAAATTGCCAAAAAGCTTAAAATTTCAAGAAGCTATGTTTCGAGAATTGAAAAAGCGGCACTTTTAAAACTTAGAAAAAAATTCGACGAATAACCTCTTGAAATCTCTATAAAAAGAGATATAATTATATAGATTAATACTTAAAAGGATTTTTAAAATGACACTGACACAAAAATTAAGATATAATTTAATAGGTGACCGAAATTTTTATAAAAAGGTTATATTGATTTTAATTCCCATTATTATCCAAAATGCCGTTACCCACATTGTAAACTTGGTTGATAACATAATGGTGGGAAGCGTTGGCACATTGGAAATGTCGGCGGTTGCCATTGTAAACCAACTCCTATTTGTCTTTAACCTTTGCATTTTCGGTGGTCTTTCGGGCGCAGGTATTTTTACATCGCAGTTTGCGGGTGCTAAAGATACCGAGGGTGTGCGTTACTCCTTTAGGATGAAAATATACATTGCTCTTTTTGTATGCGCTGTGGCTATTTCAATTTTCCTCTTGATGCCCAAAACCCTAATTGGTATGTATATTTCAGAAAACACCTCTGTCAGCGATGCCACAAAGACACTGGGATTCGGTCTTGATTATCTTTACATAATAATTTTAGGTCTTATTCCCTTTGCGGTTTCGCAAATTTACGGAAGTACATTAAGAGAGCTCGGTGAAACCAAGCTTCCAATGATTGCCAGTGTGGCGGCGATTGGAATAAACATTGTATTCAACTATATCTTGATTTTTGGAAACGAGGGTCTTTCCTTTTTGCCCTTTGCACCAATGGGTGTTGTGGGCGCCGCTATTGCCACCTCTCTTTCGAGATACGCCGAAATGCTTATAATCATAATAAGCGTTCATAAAAACACTTCTAAGTTTGAATTTATTAAAAATGTGTATAAATCCTTCAAAATCCCACTTGATTTATGCCGTGAGATTTTGAAAAAAGGTGTTCCGCTTCTCTTTAACGAGTTTTTATGGTCCTTTGGAATGGCATTTTTGATGCAATGTTATTCAGTAAGAGGAATTGAGGTTGTGGCTTCAACAAACATTACTTCTACAGTTGGAAATATGTTTAATGTGGTTTACTTTTCAATAGGCGCCGCCATTTCAATAATGTGCGGTCAGCACATGGGAGCAGGTGAACTTGAAAAAGCCAAAACCACCGTTTGGCGACTTTTATTCCTTTCAATAATTTCTTGCCTTGTTGTCGGCTCTATACTTTTATCTTTATCATCAGTTATACCTCTGGCTTACAACACCACCGATAATGTTCGCCGTCTTGCAACCGAGCTTTTGTGCGTTTTGGCACTGCTTATGCCCTTTAATGCTTTTTGCCACGGCTGTTATTTCGCAATGCGTTCGGGCGGAAAAACCATTATAACAATGATTTTTGACAGCGGATTTATATGGCTTATCAGTTGTCCCGTAGCCTATGCAATAGCACATTACACAAATCTTAACATTGTTCCCTTTTATCTCGCAGTTCAAGGAATTGAAGCGGTTAAAGCTATAATAGCCGGAATTTTAATCAAAAAAGGATTTTGGATTAACAATATCGTAAGTAAAAAGGATTAAAAAATGAACGACAAATTAAAATTTTACAAGAAAGGACTTAAAGACGGAATCCCCATTGGTCTTGGCTACTTTGCTGTTGCCTTTACCCTTGGAATTATGGCGCAAAAGAATGGACTGACTCCCTTTCAGGCAATGCTTACCGCCCTTTTAACCAACGCTTCGGCGGGCGGTTTTGCGGGTTTTGAACTGATGGGCGCTATGGCGCCTTATTGGCAGATGGCGCTGATGCAGTTAGTTGTAAACGCCCGTTATCTTTTAATGTCCTGTGCTTTAAGCCAAAAATTAAGTCCCGAAACTTCAACACTACACCGCAGTATTATAGCCTTTGATGTGACCGACGAAATTTTCGGCATATCAATAGCGCAAAAAGGATATTTAAATCCCTTTTACACCTATGGCGCTATGACTGTGTCAATTCCAGGTTGGGCGACAGGTACTTTCTTAGGCGTTGTTATGGGAAATATTTTGCCTTTGCGACTTGTCAGCGCTTTAAGCGTTGGACTTTACGGTATGTTCTTGGCAATAATCATCCCCCCTGCCAGAGAAAACAAAATCATAGCGGGAATTATTGCCGTTTCCTTTGCGCTCAGCTTCACTTTTTCCTTTATATCGCAAATACCCGAAGGAATGAGAGTTATAATCTTAACGGTTGTAATCTCTCTTGCGGCGGCACTGCTGTTTCCTGTAAAGGAGGAAGAAGATGAATAACACATATATCTATATTGCAATTATGGCGACAACCATATTTTTAATAAGAGCGTTACCCTTAACCCTTATCAGAAAAAAGATTAAAAACCGTACCCTTCGTTCTTTCCTTTATTATGTTCCCTATGTGACCCTTGCGGTTATGACCTTCCCCGCAATAATTCACGCCACAAACAGCATTTATTCGGGAATTTTAGCCTTGATTACAGGCATTGTTTTAGCTTACTTCAAGGTGAGTCTTTTCGGGGTGTCGGTCATTTCCTGTGCGGCGGTATTTTTAATTGAATTACTTTTAATTTAGGCTTGATTTTAAGCTTTAAATGTTATACAATAATAAGGTAAAAAAACAAATTGGAGGAATTTTAAATGTTAGTTTCTGCTAAAGAAATGCTTACCAAAGCAAAAGCCGGTAAGTATGCTGTAGGTCAGTTCAACATTAACAACCTTGAATGGACCAAAGCAATTCTTCAAACTGCTGAAGAATTAAAGTCTCCCGTTATTTTGGGTGTATCTGAGGGTGCAGGTAAATATATGTGCGGTTATACCACAGTTGTTGGTATGGTTAACGGTATGCTTAACGAATTAGGCATCACCGTTCCCGTTGCTCTCCACCTTGACCACGGTAGTTATGACGGCGCTATGGCTTGTATCAACGCAGGTTTCAGCTCTGTTATGTTTGACGGTTCACACTACCCCATCGAAGAAAATATCGCTAAGACCAAAGAGTTAATTGCTATCTGCGATGAAAAGGGCATCTCCTTAGAGGCTGAGGTTGGCGCTATCGGCGGTGAGGAAGACGGCGTTGTTGGTAACGGCGAAGTTGCTGACCCCAACGAGTGCAAAATGATTGCTGATTTAGGCGTTACAATGTTGGCTGCAGGTATCGGTAACATTCACGGTAAATATCCTGAGAATTGGGCTGGACTCAGCTTTGAAACTCTTGATGCTATCCAACAACTCACAGGTGAAATGCCTTTAGTTCTCCACGGCGGTACAGGTATCCCTGCAGAGATGATTCAGAAGGCTATTTCCTTGGGCGTTTCCAAAATCAATGTTAACACCGAGTGTCAGTTAGCATTTGCTGAGGCTACAAGAAAATATATCGAAGCTGGTAAAGATTTATCTGGCAAGGGCTTCGACCCCAGAAAGCTTTTAGCTGACGGTACTGCTGCTATTAAGGCTACCGTTAAAGAAAAAATGGAACTCTTCGGTTCTGTTGGCAAGGCTTAATTCAAAAATCAAAACCTCTACCGCAAGGTAGAGGTTATTTTTATTTTATGGGGTATTTTATAAGTTCGCACCCGTCTAAATTTTCTTTATTCATATCAACACTTTTTATACTAAAGCCGTCATAGGTTTTATAGTAATATATCCCCTTGTTAGCATTACAGCAAGAGGTGTATATAGTAATTTCATACCCATCTTCCGTTTTGTTGACTCCCCTTGTTTGCTCGACTGTGCCCAAAACCTTAAAAAACTGACTGACACTTGAAATTTCGTCATTTTCACATACCGAGTTGCATCTTGTGAAGGCCGCTCTTATAAAGCGTGACTGCGAGGACAAATCGCCAGGGAGCCCCATTGCCCCCATACCCTTGCTGTAAACTTCCAATTCTAAAGATGGGGCAAAGGTGTTTTTGGGCGGTGTGTTTGAAAGGTGCATATAATCGTTTAGCCTTTGCATCTGTTCGGGAAAGGTTGGGTTATTAGTCAGCACCCCAACGGGATTTTCATAAACGCTCATACCCCTTTTAGTGATTTCTAAGGTTATGCACTTTTCTTTGTCGGCTATCAGCCAGTGAAGCTGTGCTACGGGAAGTTCT
>JAZSDI010000062.1:0-7629 GCA_045531045.1 Acutalibacteraceae bacterium
AAAAGCAAAAAGTTAACTCCGCCAAATTTACGGTAATCAGCCACGATATCGTTACTTTCACTTTTGATTTTCTTAACGGTTTTAATTGTATGATTTTTGTATAAATAATCTCCAAATAAGCCAGAAAGCACTCTCAGGGCAATATCAATCAAGCTTCCCAAAAAAGCGAGTGCAATTACAAGCATTCCTATTTGAGGAATACTCTCAGCAACAAGATTATAGTTCTCATAGGTAAATCTTGTGATGTCAATTCCTAAATTAGCATATTTAATTGCTAACGGATAAGCCAAAAAATTACCGATTACTGAAAGCATCAGTGAAAAAATGCCGTATTTATACATCTTTCTTGAAAGCATCCACGCTCCCGGGAATAAAAATGCCAACCAGTTCCAAGAAATCTTTTTCCTGTCTTTTAGAGAAGCAAATTTCGGTATATAACGGTGTGTGTTTGCAAAGACGAAATTCTTTGCTTCATCGGCTGTTACTCCGTCACCTAAATCTTGGTCTTTAGGCACACCGCCCAACAAATCAAAAGAATTAACAACTATTCGGCTGAAATTCGCAGACGAACAATTTGGACATTTTCCTAATGAGGTGTCATATTCCTCTCCACACATTCTGCACTTGGTTTTATAAGTTTCTTTTGTTTCTTCGTTTTGAGTTATCGGCTCACGCTTATATTCATTCTCGGTGCCGTGAAACTCTTCTAAAGCACAGTGACCTAAATCGTTATAACACTGCCTGTGATGCGGTGCGCCGCAAACAGGACAATAAACTACATCATCATCTTCAAAAAGGTATGAGTGACAACGAACACAACTGATACCCTTTGTTTCTATACTCATTGATTTTCTCCTTTGCCTTGCGAAATCTTTTCAAACAATCTTTCAAAATATTCTCTTCCGTAGTTGTGGAATTTGTTTTCCTTTACCATTTTTTTGAAATCCTCTAAGCTCACCCATTTAGCCTCGGCAACCTCAGATTTTTGCAATTTCAAAGACTCAATCGGTAAATCGCTTATTATCATCCAGATATCAAGCAAGGAATTTCGTCTTTTAAGACGCAAAACTTTTTTTAGAGTAGTCTCATCAGATTTAATGCCGAGTTCCTCATAAAGTTCACGGGAAGCCGCAGTAAAAGAATCTTCGCCCGAAATTGCGGCACCGCCCGTTGCAGCCCACTCACCTGGCATTAGCTTTTTAGTGTCTGCTCGGCGTTGCAAGAGCACCTTGCCATCACTTGAAACCACCCAAATATGCACCACCAAGTGATATTCACCGGGTTTAAAATATGCCTTGTTTCTCATAACGGTTTTTCCTAAGAACTTGCCGTTTTCGTCAAGGACATCCCATCTCTCAAAAAACATATATAAAAAATTACCTTTCAAATTATAATTATTCAATATATTATATCATCTTATTAGATTTATTTCAATATTAATATTTTATATTAATTTATATTTAACACTTGTAATGGCGCTTAAAATGTGTTAAAATCTTAATTGTAATTTGCGTACGGGAGTGTGCGAATGGGCGGGTCCTGTGCAACGGGACGCTGTGAACCATGTCAGGCGGGGAACCGAGCAGCATTAAGCAGTATTTCCGTGTGCCGCAGTAAATCGGCTCATTCGTACACTCTGGTACGCAATTTTAATTTTTAAGAGGTGAAGAAATGTCATATCAGGCTCTTTACAGAAAATACCGTCCTGAAACCTTTTCTGATGTTGTAGGTCAAGAACATATCACTGAAATTCTCAAAAAAGAGGTTTCACAGAACAAAACGGTTCACGCCTATCTTTTTACCGGTACAAGAGGTACAGGTAAAACAAGTTGCGCCAAAATTTTAGCAAGAGCGGTAAACTGTCTTGACACAAAGGATGGCGACCCCTGTCTTGAATGTGAGCAATGCAAAGCTTTTGCAAGTGAAGAAAACACTGATATTGTTGAAATTGATGCCGCTTCAAATAACGGTGTTGATAATATCCGTGAGCTTCGAGAACTCATTAACTTCACCCCCGCAAACTCAAAATACCGTGTGTATATCATAGATGAGGTGCATATGCTCTCCCCCGGTGCTTTTAATGCGCTTTTAAAGACACTTGAAGAGCCACCCGCACATGTTATCTTTATTCTCGCAACAACCGAAGTCCACAAGCTTCCCGCAACTATTCTTTCCCGTTGTCAACGCTTTGATTTTAGAAGAATTGACAGTGAAAAGATTGCCGAAAGAATTCAATATGTTGCAAGTAAAGAAGGCTTTACCGTTACCGACGAAGCCGCAACCTTAATTGCTTCTGTTGCCGACGGCGGTATGAGAGACGCCCTTTCCATTTTGGATTTATGTGCATCAAGCAGTAAGGAAATTCGTGAAAGCACTGTTGAAGGCGTTTGCGCTATGGCAGGTAACGACTATCTTTTAGAGCTTACCGACTGCCTCAAAAACGCTGACACCCAAAAAGCCTTGCTTTTGCTTGATGAGTTAAATAATTCCTCGGTTGATATGTTAAGACTTCTTAGCGAACTGACACAGCATTTCAGAGATTTGATGATTATCAAAACCGTGCGTGGCGATAAAAAGCCGATAGTTTGTTCAAAAAGAAGGTTACAGGACCTCGAAAAACAAGCCGCTTTATTTGACATTAAAGAGATAATTTATTGCCTTAATATTTTACAGCAAAGCGCCCTTTTAATGCAAAATGGAAACCGCCGCTGTGAAATGGAAATGGCAATTATTAAGCTTTGTAATCCTTCCCTTTCTTCTGATTTAGAGTCCCTTGAAAGACGGATTTCTGCCTTAGAAAAAGGAAATTTTAAACCATCGAAACCTATCGTTGAAACCAAAAAGGTTGAGGAAATACCGGTCGAGGAAGAAATTCCCGAGCCTGAGGATTTACCTCCCGAGCCCGTTAAACCTGTGGTTTCTTCCGACGATATAACCGAGGTTGAAAACTGGAACGATATTATTTATCTTATAAAACAAAAACAGCCTTTAATGGGCGGCGTTTTGACAGGCTCCAGAGCATACATCAAAGGCGATTATCTGCTTATTGACTCTAAAAACGAACAGTTTAGAAGTCTCGTAAACGGCACAAATCCCACCTATAAAAACTGTATCCGTGCTTGTGCTGAGGAAATTTTAGGCAAAACCTATAAATTAGGTCCCTACAAGGCCCCCTCAACCGACCCTAAGGCAGATCCACTTGATGTTATTGCCCAAAGGCTTAAAAATTTTGAAATTTAATTAGGAGAAAATAAAAATGAAAGTTAGAATCCCCAACTCCGGCGGTGCCGGCAATATGAACCAAATGCTTAAACAGGCTCAAAAAATGCAAGAGGATATGACAAATCTTCAAGCCGATTTAGAGCAAAGAGAATACACTGCTACCTCAGGCAGCGGTATGATTGAGGTTACTGTTGACGGTAAGCATTTAATCAAATCAATTAAAATTAATCCCGATGCCATTGACCCCGATGACAGCGAGATGCTCGAAGACCTTGTTACAGTTGCTGTAAACGAGGCTATCACCAATGCAATTAAAACCGCAGAGGAAGAAATGGGAGCTATTACTGGCGGACTCAATATGCCGGGACTCTTTTAATTATGAATAATAACATTATACCTTTAAACGAGCTTATAAGTCAGTTTGAAAGGCTGCCTGGCATTGGCAAAAAAACGGCTCAACGCCTTGCATACAGCATTTTAAATCAACCACCCGAAAGGGCGCAAAAGTTTGCTGATGCTTTGGTAAATGCCCGTCAAAAAATACATTTTTGCAAATGCTGTCAAGGTTTTACTGACAAAGAAATTTGTGATATTTGTGAAAATATCGGTCGTGATAAATCGGTGATTTGCGTGGTTGCCGAGCCTAAAGATATTTTCACTTTTGAAAAAACAAGGGAGTTTTCGGGTCTTTACCATGTGCTTCACGGACTCATATCCCCTCTTGACGGTGTTGGTCCCGACCAGCTTAAAATTAAAGAGTTGATGGCAAGACTTTCTGACTCTACCGTTAAAGAGATAATTATGGCAACAAATCCAACCGTTGAGGGCGAAGCAACAGCCAGTTATATTTCCCGACTTGTAAAACCCTTAGGTGTTAAAGTTACCCGTTTAGCTTACGGTATCCCTGTTGGCTGCGACCTTGAATATGCTGACGAATTTACCCTTGCAAGAGCCCTTGAAGGCAGAAATGAGATTTAAGATATGACACAAGAAAAAATTGACAGAATTAATGAACTTGCACGAAAGAAAAAGACTGTAGGTCTTACCGAGGAAGAGTTGCAAGAACAGGCTGTTTTACGCCGAGAATATATCGAAAGCTATAAACAAAGCCTTGTTTCACAGCTTGAAAACACATATATCGTCGAGCCTGACGGCACCAAAAGAAAGGTTACCAGAAAAGATGAAAATCCTCTTAACTGATTGTTCGACCCTTCAATCAAACAACGACCTTGATTTAAGTGTTTTTGACCGCTTTGGAAAAACAGTTAAATATGAAAATATTACCCGCGCCGAGTTGCTAAAAGAAGCAGTCGACGCGGATATTATACTTTCTAACAAGACTGTTATTGACAAAGAGGTATTTAGTGTTGCAAAAAATCTCAAATATATCGGACTTTTCGCTACAGGATATAATAACATTGATATAACCGAAGCTAAAAAACGCAACATACCCGTTTGCAATGCGGGTAGTTATTCGACAAACGCTGTAGCTCAACAGGTTATAGCCTATATTCTAATGCATTTCACAAAAATTGCCGAATATAATTCCTTTGTTAAAGAGGGTGGTTGGAAACGCTCCCCTCTTTTCTCATCTTTGGTTTACACAAGTGATGAGGTTTATGGTAAAACCCTTGGAATAATCGGTTTTGGAAGTATCGGCAAAGCAGTTAAAAAAGCCGCCGAAGGTTTGGGTATGAAGGTTATTGTAAATACACGAACTATAAGAGAAGATGGCGAAACTGTTTTTGTTAGCCTCGATACACTTTTAAAGACAAGTGATATTATCACCGTTCACTGTCCCTTAAACGAGCAAAGCGCTGATATGTTTAACGACGAAGCCTTTAAAAAATGTAAAGACGGCGCATTTTTCATTAATACTGCAAGAGGCGGTGTTGTAGATGAAAGCGCCCTTTGCAAAGCACTTGAAAGCGGTAAACTTAGCGGTGCGGCTGTTGATGTTTTGAAAACCGAGCCTATGCGTGACGACTGTCCCCTATTTTCAGCTCCGAACATCATAATAACCCCTCATACCGCTTGGGCGCCAAAGACAACAAGAGAACGCCTACTCGGTATTGTGACCGATAATATAACAGCATTTTTAGAGGGCAGAACTCAAAATAACGTAGCATTTTAAGGACTTAAAATTATGTTTTCAAGAATTAAAAGTATCGGCATTTTCGGTATGGAATCTTATATGATAGAGGTTGAGGCTGACATATCAACGGGACTCCCCGCTTTTGATATCGTCGGTCTTCCTGATGCTGCGGTAAAAGAATCCCGTGACCGTGTGCGTTCTGCAATTAAAAACTGCGGTTTCAAGTTCCCTCTCGGCAGAATTACGGTCAATTTAGCTCCTGCCGACCGAAAAAAAGGCGGCTCGATTTACGATTTACCCGTTCTTTTGGCAGTTTTAAAGGCTTATAACCAATTAAAAGCCGAGTTTGATGACAGCGTCATTGTCGGCGAGGTAGCCTTAGACGGTAAAATCCGCCCCGCAAACGGTATTTTAGCCATCACAATAACCGCTAAGCAAAACGGCATTAAGAATATATTTGTACCTAAAGACAATGCCATGGAAGCGGCTGTAATACAGGGCATTAACGTTTACGGTGTTGATAATGTTTTAGAGCTTATTGCCCACCTTAAAGGCGAAAAATTGATAGAAAGAGTCGAGTCTGATATAACCGACCAAACCGATTTTTCCTCTATCCCCGATTTCAGCGATGTAAAAGGTCAAATTGCCGCTAAAAAAGCGTTGGAGGTTGCCGCTGCGGGCGGTCATAATGTGCTTTTAATCGGACCCCCAGGCTCGGGTAAAAGTATGCTTGCAAAAAGACTTCCCTCAATTTTACCCCAAATGACCTTTGAGGAATCAATCGAAACCACCAAAATTCATTCCATTGCAGGAACACTTGATAAAAATAATCCTCTTATTACCGCAAGACCTTTCCGTTCACCCCACCACACAATTTCTGCCGCCGCTATTGCGGGTGGCGGAACAATACCGAAACCCGGCGAAATTTCACTGGCTCATAACGGAGTTTTGTTTTTAGATGAGCTTCCCGAATTTAGACGTGACGTTATGGAAGCCATGCGTCAACCAATAGAGGATGGAAAGGTTACCGTTTCCCGTGTTTCAGGCACACTTACATATCCAAGCTCAATTATGCTTGTAGGCGCCATGAACCCCTGCCCTTGCGGATTTTTCGGTCATCCCACCAAGCAATGTATCTGCTCTCAAAATACTGTTAGAAAGTATTTAAACCGCATTTCAGGGCCGATGCTTGATAGAATGGATTTGCATGTTGAGGTGCCACCCGTTGATTACACGGCACTTAGTTCAAACGCAAAAGAGGAAACCTCCGCTGAAATCAGAGAGCGTGTAAACAAAGCCCGTTTAATTCAGCAAAAACGATATGAAGGCACAGGTATTACCTGCAACGCAAGACTGACTCCGAAACTTGCAAGAATTTACTGCAAAATGACCGATGATGCAGAAAAATATTTGCAAATGTCATTTGATAAATTGGGTCTTTCCGCCCGTGCTTATGACAGAATTTTAAAGGTTGCAAGAACAGTTGCCGACCTTGAAAACAGCGAAATTATTGAAAAAACACATATCTTCACCGCAATATCTTTTAGAAGTCTTGATAGAAAATATTGGGGTATATAAATAAAACCCACCATGACTTTTCCCCTTTCCCTAAATAAAAAAGACCGCATATGCGGTCTTTTTTATTTTATCCTACCCAAGCGCCGCTTGAGTTGAAATAATACCAAGTGCCACCAACTAATTGCCAGTCGGTCAACATATTTCCGCCACTTGCTAGATAATACCAAGTATTTCCAAGCAATAACCAACCTGTTGCCATATTGCCACCACTATGGAAATAATACCAATTAGAGCCGATATATTGCCAACCGGTCACCATATTGCCACCATCAGCCAAATAATACCAAGTTCCACCTTGGTTTAACCAACCGGTCTGCATTGCGCCACCGCTGAAATAATACCAACTTGAGCCTATGTACTGCCAACCGTCAACCATAGCGCCATTGTCGGCTAAGTAGTACCATACACCGTCAAGCAACCAGCCGGTCTGCATTGCGCCACTTTGGTTAAAGTAGTACCAAGTGCCACCTAAATTTTGCCAACCGGTCATCATAGCTCCGTTGTCTGCTAAATAATACCAAACACCATCAAGCACCCATCCCGTTTGCATTGCACCGTTTTGGTTGAAGTAATACCAAGTACCACCAATATTTTGCCAACCGGTAGTAACTGCACCATCTTTGTAGAAATACCAAGCATTGTTTTGATATACCCAACCTTCAGGTGCAACTTCACGAACATATCCACAAATATTGCAGGTTTCGTCCCTGTCATTGTCGTAGATATGATTTTCA
>JAZSDI010000100.1:0-2100 GCA_045531045.1 Acutalibacteraceae bacterium
GCAGGGGCTGTGATAGTTGGCTGCCTGCACCTTTTATAAACACAGGGAATGAGTTTTGCTTGTTCCCTTTTTTGTTGCACTTTTTCCACAAAATAGTGGGATTTTATGGAATTTTTGCATTTTGGTTTTTGGAAAAAGCTCCAAAAGTGGAAGTTATTTTTTATGGAAAGTTTTTTATTTTAATTATATCGTGTATCGAATTGTTTTTATACCGACGTTTCTTACAGGAATTATGTGTGTTTGTAAGTGCTTTTCTGTACGCTTCTGTTGTCAGGTTGTCCTCTTTTTTGTCGCGTTTTTAAAAGTGTGTGGGTTTTACGGAGCTTTCACATTTGAATTTTTAAAAAAGAGAAATCACGGAAAATCAGAATGTGGAAAGCTTTTTGTTGCAAAGTGCTTGAGTTGATGGTATAATTTAACTAGCAAAATTAATTAAATTTGAAAGGTGAAAAATTATGGAAACATACGGAATACAGCTTTACAGTGTTCGTGATGCTATGGAAAAGGATGTAGCATCAACATTACAAAAAATTGCAGATATGGGCTACAAATATGTAGAATTTGCAGGCTTTTACGGTCACAGTGCAGAGGAAATCAAAGAAATGCTTGATAAAACGGGTCTTATCTGTTCAGGCACACACTCGGGCTGGGAGGATCTTCGCCCAAGCAAAATCATGGAAACTATTGCGTTTCATAAAGCTATTGGCAATCCGTATTATATCATTCCCTGGGCAGGACTTGACACTCTTGAAAAAATTGAGGAGTTTTGCAGCGTTATGAATTTTGCTCAGCCAATTCTTTTGGCAGAGGGAATAAAGCTTGCGTTTCACAATCACTCTGGAGAGCTCGAGCTGATGCCTTGGGGTTCAACCATACATAGCGAGCTTGAAAAGAGAACGAATATAGATTTTGAAATTGATATATATTGGACATTTAAGGCAGGCGCTGATCCTGTTGCGGTTATTGACAGGTTGAAAAACCGTGTCAATGTTATTCATATAAAAGACGGCTTCAAGGACGGAAAGGGTATGCCCCTCGGTATGGGAGAAGCTCCGCTTAACAGCGTTATTGATTACGCAACGGCTAACGGCATTACAATGGTAGTTGAGAGCGAGACCGTAACTCCGAGCGGACTTGAAGAGGCTGAAATTTGCATTAATTACTTAAAAAATCTAAAATAGAAAACGGACAAAGGAGAACACGCATTTTGATTTTTTGCTTTGCCTCTGCGCTTCTTCTGTAAAGCAAGGCGCTAACAATTTTATACAAAAATAAATAGGGCAGATTTTTCTGCCCTTTTTTCTATTGACAAAACACAGTTAGTGGTATATAATAACATCAGCTAAAAGAGAATATTCTTTCCACCCTGTACAAGATTGACAGGGGTTTTTCTTTTTATACATCTAAGGGAATTCGGGAAACCGATTCCCTTTTTTGTTGCACTTTTCCATAAAAATATGGAAAAATTATATAAGCTATGGTATAATTCCATTAAAGACTACCGAAAGGAAAAATCATCATGAAAAGCCCACTAATCACTATGTCTGCCTTGGTTGGCAAGCCGAGCGGCGAGGATATATTTAACTATTTGAACGATTTGAAGCAAAACGGAATTAATGGGGGTAATGATTTACCCTCGCTCGGGCTGTCTAATTGAATATTTGAGTGAGGAGTGGTTTTTTGCCATCCAAAATTTTATAAAGAGCGCAGATTTGAGCTGTAAACATGAAAAAATTAATGGAATTTCTCATATTTTGCAAGTGCAAGGCCATTATAAAATCACAGGGCAAAGGCTACACAAAGCTAAGTAAGAACCTGACACTCTATTCTTACGAATAGTCGCTATGCGAAATGCAGAAATCATATAGCATTTCTGCGTGTCAGAACCTTGTTACTCGCAAGGCTCGTAATAAAGGGAATGAGTTTAACTTGTTCCCTTTTTTGTTTGCTCAAATTGTTCGTTTTTCCATAAATTGTGGAATTTTTATGGAAATTTTAATTTTGATTTTTCAAAAAAGCGCAAATTATGGAAATTGTGATTATGGAAAAATTTAATTGAAACATGTAATGTTGTGTGATATAATAAACTCACCGATAAAT
>JAZSDI010000010.1:0-6617 GCA_045531045.1 Acutalibacteraceae bacterium
AATAAAATAATCTCCACACCCACAAGGGGTATGGAGATTATTTGGTCGAGGTGACAGGATTCGAACCTGCGGCCTCCACGTCCCGAACGTGGCGCTCTACCAAACTGAGCCACACCTCGTTATATTAAGTTGTTATTGTATCCTAAATTGCTATATCAATTTCTCCGCGCCACTTGTGGCTTACTCTTGCGGTGCCCGACGACTCGACACTGCCGTGTCTCACTTGTCGACCGCTACGCCTTTTTCGCTCTCGCTTAATTGTCCACAGGACACGCTCGGCAAAAAACTACCAAACTGAGCCACACCTCGTTATTGAATTTTAATGCTACACGATACCGCCTTATTATATAATTTTGAGGGCAAAATGTCAAGGGATTTTTAAAGTTAAGATGGCACCTATTGACAAAAAATATTTATGTTATTATAATGGTTATAGTTAGTATAAACAGTAAAATAATTTACTGTTTATACGCCAAATCAAGAACGGAGAGATGCTCTTTGGATAAGAAAGCGTTAACTATTGCCATTTGGCTTATAAATATTTTCGGCGTCCTTTTGGTAGGCTTTGCTGTGGCTCTGCCTTGGGCGGTTACATGGTATGTTGAAACAATGGGACGTTCACAAACTCTACCCGCTATAATTATGGTGACCTGTTACCCCTGTGTTCCCTTTGTAGCAGGAATTTTACTCTATCTCAGAAGAATTATAAGAAACATTTTAAAAGATATGCTTTTCCATTTGGATAATGTGACTTACTTTAACCGAATTTCAATTTTCTGCATTTTCATTTCGGTTATAACCTTTATCGGCGGCAAGTTTTATCTTCCCTTTCTCATTGTGGGAACAACCTTTTGTTTCTTCTCATTTTTAACCTTTGTTTACAAAACGGTATTTTTACATATTGCAAAAGAAATTGATAAAAAATAAAAGAGGGTTTTTAAGCCCTCTTTTTTATTTGCAAAATTTTTCTATTTGTTCTCTCGTAGCGGTACCGTCACAAGTAGCAGTAGCCGTTCCGCAAGCAACACCAAGTTTCAAAGCAGACTCTAAATCTCCGCTCTTTAAATAACCTGCCAAGAATCCCGCAACGGTGGAATCACCTGCCGCAACGGTGCTTTTAGGTGTGATTTTTGGAACTTTGATGGTATAATCCTCACCGTCTGCCCCTTTTAAAACCGCTCCCATTTCGCCCATTGAAACAAGTACATTTTGCGCTCCTGACTGTTGCAATTTTTCAGCATAGAAAAGCGCATCCTCAAAGTTTTTAATTTCGCAACCGAAAATATCCCCTAACTCCTCGGCGTTAGGTTTAATTAAAAAAGGCTTAAATTCAAGTGCAGACAAAAGGGTTTCCTTTATAGCGTCTACAACAAACAAAACGCCCTTGTTTTCTAGGTTTTTCATTATATCGGCATAGATGTTTTTAGGAATTAACGGTGGAACCGTTCCCGCCAAGACCAAAATGTCACCCTTTTTCAAGGTATCAAGTTTGCAAAACAATTCTTCCAAAGCCTTGCTTGGTACATTGGGACCTATAGTATTAATATCGGTCTCCGCACCGTCACGGATTTTAACATTAATTCGGTTATTACCCGCTTTCAAATGAACAAAATCGTGGCTTATCCCTTTGTTTTCAAGTTCTTCTATTAAGCCATGACCCACAAATCCTGCCGCAAATCCCATTGCGACAGAGGGTATTTCAAGCTCCTTTAAAACCAGCGAAACATTAATTCCCTTTCCGCCAAAAGCCATATGTTGACTGTCTGACAGAATAATTTTTCCTTTTTCGAGTTTATCTATTTTTACGGTATAATCAAGCGCAGGGTTAAGAGTCAAAGTATAAATCATAAAGAGTCTCCTTAAAAAACAGGGCAGTCTGGTATCGACTGCCCTTACTTTATTCCTCTTCTTTTCCTTTTCTGAAAAGCATAATACCAAACGCACCGGCAAAACCGACAAACATTATAGCTATCCAAGATACTATAACGCCGCCCCAGTTGCTAAAGGAAGCGAAAAATGCGTTAAGCAACGCCGCCGCCGCATATCCTGTGAAATCGAACACGCCGTTTCCTGCCGAAACGCTGCCGTATTTCGCAAGGCTTGGAATGAAAATACTCCAAAGCACAGTGGAGGAGCAACCGATTATTAACTTAGCCAGTGAGAAAAAGATAATATTTAAAATAGGTGATTTGCTTGTGAAAAGCAGGAAAACAAAGAACACTGCCGACAGAGCAAACAAAAACGCCTCTAATTTAACCATATCCTTTATAACCTTGCGGTAAAGGAAAATACAAATAAAGGGAGAAACTATCTTAAGCAAAGACATAAACGAGAATACTCCGGCACCCATTTCAGCCGAAAGTCCTAAATATTCGGTCACATAAGTGGGAACCCAGAAGTTGATAGAGGATGTTCCTATTTCAACTATTGCACCAACCAAAAGGAAATATACAAAATTTTTGATTAAAAATAAATTTTTAATTCCTTTGAAAATATTTTCTTTTTTGGGATTGAAGACAATAATTCCCTTTTTCTCAAGATTAGTAAAATAAGCAAAGGATGCAACACCCATTAAAATTGCAAACAAAGCGGTTGCAATAAACACCCATTGCCAGTTAAATATAACGGCAAATAAACTTGCAATCAATGGTCCCGCAAAGGAGGCAACCGAAAACAGCACACATACTGTTTCAGCCGCTGTGGGAGACATATTCTCGGCAATAACCTTCATCAAAGGACCTCTAAGCATTGAAAGTCCGAAGCCGAGCATTCCAAAAGAAACAATGTTAAGAACGGGGTTGTTCCACAAAGGGAATATTCCCATTCCCACACCTGACATTAAACAGCCTATTAAAATCATATAACGGGGACGGATACGGTCACCCAAAATGCCGTTTAAGAGCTGACCTGCCGCATATATTGCAAAATATATGGTGGTTAGCATTCCTAAATAACTTTTGGTATATTCGCCTTGCGCAACCATCAAGGGTGTTACAACGCCCGTTATGTTTCTTGCAACATAGCTCACCAAATATGTCAAAATACAAAATGAGCCGATTTTAGCCGTGTTTTTTAATTGCGTATTATTTGTTTCAATCTGTGCCATTTTAAACCCTAGCCTTTCTTAGGCGAAATGTGGAATTTGAAGTCTATATCATTATTTCATCTGAATTAGTCTTAAATACCTGCCAAGGAGCCGTTTGCAACAATGGTATTGCCCTCTACTACATAATCATAAACCTTAATAAACGTAATGTCAAGGTTTTCTCCCTGCCAGATATTCATATTTGCCCCACTTTTTGCCGATGTTAATAATTTCTCTCTCGCAAATGGTGTATTTACCCGCTTTGTCAAGCGCCTCCATTGGCACTGTTACACGGTGGGTGGTGCAAATGGAACGCATTATTCCGTTTTGGCTGTCGGTATAAATTTTACCGTCAACCTCAACCCAAAATAAGGAGGGCTTTGACCATTATCTGATAATTATTTCCGACTGCAAAAACTGCAGGAGATGTTTTAAGCATTATAAGCCTACCTTTTAACTTTATTTATTCGGGGCAGCGTCGGACAAGGCGATATAAACGCCTGCAGTCCAACCCATCATTTCAACCTTGGCCTGAGTTTTGTATTCGGGGTTTGCTACTTTTCCTGTAACGCCGTCATACTTCTCCCAGAAACAGTCGGTCTCTTCATAGTTTGCCTCTACAAGTTTTACATATTTTTCGGCAATTCTCTTGGCATCTTCATCGTAGCCATAGTTTTTGAGTGCGTGATACATAACAAACTGCAAGGGAGCCCAAACATTTGGATAATCCCACTGGAAGTATTTGCAGTTGTCTTTAGTGCCACAAGCAACGCCAAACTCTTGCTCTAAATCTTTCAAAAGTTCAACCGTCTTCTCGGCTTCTTCCTTAGTAGCCAAGTTCACAAACATCGGGAAGAAACTTGCAATCGACTTATAGTTGGAAAACTCGTTTGTTACGAAGTTGAAATCAAGGAAAAGTCCCTCTTTTTCACTCCACATAATTTCCTTAACCTTTTGGCGTCTTGCATTTTTTCTCTCCTGCCACAAGTTTTCCTCACCAAGAGACAAAATCTCAGAAAATACTCTCATATTCTCCTCAAAATCATAAAGCAAGGCGTTAAGGTCAAGAGCATTGAACTGATGACCCTTGTTAACAAAACGGGAGGAACAGTCCCAACCGCACTCGCAAATTGAGAATGCAGCAAGGCAGTTTTCGTGTCTTTCTTCATCGGTTACAATGTCATCAATATCAAGTTTACATCTCACGCAAAATCCCGGCAATGTGTTTTCGGGGTCATCTTCCTTTACATCATAGCCGAAATATCCGTTAAGGCCGTTTTCAGCCAACTTGTCGGTCTGCCAGAATTTATATTCCTTAACAAGGGTTTTGTAGGCGCCTAAAAGCCACTCCTTATCCCCTGTAACAGTGAAAACATCACGCACCATCCTTGAAAGGAAAGGCGGTTGCGAACGGTTGAGATAATATGTGCGGTTGCCGTTTGGCATATGGCCAAACTTTTCTACCAACCAAAGCATATTATCAATATTGCTTTTAGCATATTCTACCTTGCCAACCATAATCATTCCCACATTGGCAAAATACGTATCCCAATAATAGATTTCTTGGAAATGGTCGCCAACGCAAGGAACAGTATATTTATAAGGCAAACCTATAAGGGTGCCCTCGTCCTCGGGGCTGTATCTTACGGTTTTTTCAATGTTTTCTAAAACAAATTTTTCAATTTTCTTATCCATAAGAAGCACCACTAAATCTTTTTGTTTAATACAATAATCTTGCTGTCATAATCTCTTTCGGGGGCAATTTTGAAACCAAAGTGGGTCAAATAATCGCTGTGTATTCTCTGCCTTTTTGGGCAACCGAAACTCCCCCATACTTACCCTAATCTTACCACACTCAAACCGACCAGGTCAAGTATTTTAAAAAACAAAACTCCCCAAAGGGAGTTTTTAGTTTCTATCTGATTTTTCGTTTTTCAAAGCGGTGGTTTTTTATAATATATACATCTCTGAAGCCTATATCGTAAAGCATATCCTTTGCTTCTTTAAACCCAAAATTCAAATGCTCTTTTTTGTGGCTGTCGGACGAAAGTATTACTCTTGCATCATTTTTCAGAAGCTCATATAACAGTTCCTCGCAAGGATAGGGTTTAGTTCTAAGTTCTCGGGAAATTGCACCTGTGTTAATTTCAAAAATAGGGTCGCTTTTAAGCGCTCTTTTAAGATATTTTTTGGCAATTCCCAAATATTCTTTATCCCCCAAAAAAATGGGCGGATATTTTTCATCAAACTTTGTGATTAAATCAAAGTGTCCTACAATATCGGGCTTTTTAATTTCTATATACTCGCAAAGACTTTCAAAATAATTATCGGCAAGTTTCAAAGGACCGCCAAAAACCCCTATTGCCTTTTTAGTATTTTCCACATCGTAATCTATGGGGTAATATTCTCCGTCCTTTTTAACATAATGAACCGAGCCAATTATGTAATCGAAGCCTTGTTCCCTGTCTTTAGAGAAAATATCTTCTTCTAACCCTAAGTATATTTCAATATCGCCCTTGTATTTTTCTTTCAAGCGGTTAATTTCAGCCATATAACCTTTGGTGTCTTTCACACAATAGCTTAAATCAAAATCGATGTAACTGTGATCTGTGAAACCGAGCGACTCAAAGCCTTGTTCTATTGCATAAATCACATTATCCTCAGGGCTGTCTTTTCCGTCGGAAAAATTTGTGTGTGTATGAAAATTAGCAAGCATAATAAACCTCACTATTTTAACGGAACAGATTGTATTTGGGAGTTTAAAAAATTTCCTTATTATTAAAATCCAGCTTAATTTTATTCTTCGTCTGCGTTACAGCCTGTATCTTTATTTTTAAAGAAAATAAAATAAATCGCAGTGCCAACAGCTAAAAGTCCGTATGAGAAAAGGGCAATTCCAAGTCCGTTTGCAGAAAACTCTCCGCTTGGGAAAACCAAGGAATAAAGACCGAAAATCTCAATAACGAAAATCAAAATCGGTGTTACGAATTTTACCATGAAAGAGAAAACGGGTCTGAAGAAACCAAGCTTTTGTCCGTCCTCCTCCATCTCTTTGCAAACCTTTTTGGGACCTAACAACCAACCAACAGCAACACAAGCAAAGAAAGCGCAAACGGGCATTAAAACAGTGTTTGTAACAGTATCGAAAAAGCTTAAAAGGTCCATGCCGAATACCTTTATTGCACCCTCTGCTGACATATCCTGACCTGCAGAAATTCCAACGGGAATAGAAATTGCAAAGCAGATTAACGCTAGTACCGAAATTGCCTTTTTGCGTGATACTTTAAACTTTTGAATTACAAACTGGCAAACAACCTCAAACAAGGACATTACAGAGGTTACCGCCGCAATAACAACCATTGCAAAGAAGCAGAAGCTCACCACTTTGCCAACAACACCTAAAGATTCAAATACCATCGGCAAGGTCTGGAACATAAGCTTTGAGCCTTGGATATTTTCAGGCATAACACCCATTGTTGCCTTGTAGTGATAAAGTGCGGGGAAAATTGCAAATCCTGCAAGTAATGCCACG
>JAZSDI010000110.1:0-10911 GCA_045531045.1 Acutalibacteraceae bacterium
TTAGTTATAGGTAAAAAGGGCATAAAATCATCCTAAATTAAAATATAATTTATTGTATCATAATATTTAAAGTTTTACAAGGCGGTAATAAAAATGGCTAAAAGCGGCGGCAGTTACACGAATATAATTATAACACAGTTTTTGTGTGTGGCGGTGGTGCTGTTGTCGGGTTTAACTATAAAATATTTCTTTAAATCGGAATTTAAGAGCCTTAAAAAATGGTATACAGCTGAGATTTGTGATGACACTCGCATAGAAGAGGTGATAGGGTGAAATTTAAACTTTTGGGAAGTGAAATTTATATATCCTTTTTGTTTGTGGCAGTAATATCCTTAATGCTTGCCACCGATAAAACGGGACTGGCACTGCCTACCTTATTTGCAGTTTCTCTTCACGAAATGGGGCATCTACTTGCAATGTGGATTGTCGGCACTCCGCCAAAAAGCATCAGATTGATTCCAGCCTCAGTGCAGATAACAAGAAGTATTTCCAGCAGATATAAAAATGATATAATAGTGGCTTTATCGGGACCGCTTGTGAATTTTGCTTTGTTTTTAACACTTTATATTAATTATTTGATTTTCGGTAACGAGGGGATTTTATATTATTCGCTTATAAATTTAATTGTGGGTCTTTTTAACCTTTTGCCCGTAACAGGTCTTGACGGGGGAACTGTGCTGTTTTCGGTTATTGCCAAGAAAAGAGATATAAACAAAGCAATGCTGACTCTGAGAATTATAAGTCTTTGCTTGGGAGCGGTTTGCTTGTTTCTTGCAATAACCCTGACTTTAAGGGGAAAACTTAATGTTTCGGTTTACATAATATCGGTTTATCTGTTTTTGTCGGTGCTTATTAAAATATAGTTGAAACGGGCGGTTAAATAGGGTATAATTCTAAAAGAATATTTAAAAATGAGGATTTCAAATGGAAATAAAAGCTTTTGAAAAAATGTTGCTTTCGGTGCAAAAACCTGGCAGATATTCGGGCGGAGAAATCAACAGTGTTATAAAGGATAAATCAAAGGTGGATGTTCGTTTTGCCTTTTGCTTTCCCGACACTTACGAGATAGGTATGTCCCACCTTGGAATGAAGATACTTTATTCTCAGTTTAACAGCCGTGAGGATATTTGGTGTGAGCGTGTTTTTGCTCCTTGGCTTGATTTTGAAGAGGTTTTGAGAGAAAATAACATACCTCTTTTTGCGTTAGAAAGCCGTGACCCTATAAAGGATTTTGATTTTATCGGCTTTACCTTGCAGTATGAAATGGCATATACAAATGTGCTTAATATGTTGGATTTGGCAGGGCTTCCCTTAAAATCTAAAGACCGCAAGGATTTGTCTCCTTTGGTTGTTGCGGGTGGACCTTGCACCTGCAACCCCGAGCCTTTGGCAGATTTCATTGACCTTTTCTTTATAGGAGAGGGCGAAGAGGTTGATTTAGAGGTTATAGACCTTTACAAAGAGTTCAAGAAAAAAGGCGCCTCTAAAGAGGAATTTTTGCGTGCGGCTGCCAAAATTGAGGGTGTGTATGTTCCGTCGCTTTATAAGGATGAATATAATGCCGACGGCACACTCAAAGCCTTGACACCCGAAGAGGGTGTAGCACCCGTAGTTAAGAAAAGAATTATCAAAGATTTGGACAAGTCTTATTACCCCGAAAAGTTTGTTGTGCCTTTTATCGAGATTGTTCACGACCGTGCCGTTCAGGAAATTTTCCGTGGATGTATCAGAGGTTGCCGTTTTTGTCAGGCAGGGTTTATTTACCGCCCAGTCAGAGAAAAAAGCGTTGATACTATTAATAAACAAGCAAAATGCCTTTGCGAAAGCACTGGTTATGATGAAATTTCCCTTTCTTCTCTTAGCACAAGTGATTACAGAGAAATTGAGCCTTTGCTTAACAATTTGCTTGAGTGGACGGAGGACAGTCATATCAGTCTTGCACTACCGTCTCTTAGAATTGACAATTTCTCGGACGAGCTGTTGGAGAAAATTAAGCATGTAAGAAAAAGTGGTTTAACCTTTGCGCCAGAAGCGGGAACACAAAGGCTTCGTGATGTTATTAATAAAAACCTTACCGAAGAGGAGATTTTAACCACCTGCCGCACTGCTTTTGCAGGGGGTTACACCTCGGTTAAGCTTTACTTTATGTTGGGGCTTCCAACCGAAACTGATGAGGATTTGGTGGGTATTGCAGAGCTTGGTCAAAGAATTGTAAACGAGTATTATAATATGCCAAATAAACCCAAGGGTAAGGGTGTAAATGTTTCTATCAGCGTTTCAACATTTGTGCCAAAACCCTTTACTCCTTTCCAATTCGAGCCTCAAATCACTTTGGAGGAAATTCGCCGCCGCCAAGAGCTTTTGAAAAATTCGATTACAACAAAGAAGATTTCTTTAAGTTATCACGACAGTGCAACAAGCTTTCTTGAGGGTGCATTTGCCAGAGGCGACCGTCGTATGTCGGCAGTAATTGAAAAGGCTTATAAAATGGGTTGCAAGTTTGATAGTTGGACCGAGTGTTTTGAGCCTGAGAAATGGTATGAAGCATTTAAAGAGTGTGGACTTTCACCCGAGTTTTATGCTAACCGCACCCGTGAATACGGGGAGATTACTCCTTGGGAGCATATTGATGTTGGTGTTACAAAGAATTTCCTTGTGAAAGAAAACGAATTGGCGCATCAAAACAAAACCACACCGAATTGCCGTGAAAAGTGCTCGGCTTGTGGTGCAAACTGTTACGGGGAGGGTGTTTGTTTTGAAAAACGTTAGAATTTTTTATAAGAAAAAAGGTTCAATGAAGTTTGTTTCCCACCTTGATATGAACCGCTTTATGTCCCGACTTATAACTAAATCTAAAATCCCCGTTTGGTATACCGAAGGCTTTAATCAGCATATTTATATGAATTTTGCTTTGCCTCTATCATTAGGATTTGAGGGTCTTTACGAGGTTTTGGATATTCGCCTTGTGGATGAGGAATATAGTCTTGACGATGTTTTAACTGCCCTTAAAAATGTGGCAGTAGAAGATATTGAGTTTGTTTCCGTAACCGATGGCGAAATGCAAATGAAAACCATTGGTTTTGCTCGATATGAACTTGAATTTGAGAATTTCGGCTTTGCTGATGCTCTTAATGAATTTTTAAAACAAGAACAAATTCTCTGCCGAAAAACAGGTAAAAAAGGCAAGGTTAAGGAGATTGATTTAATTCCAAAAATCAAGTCTTTTGAAATCACCGAAAAAGGTATTAATCTGACCCTTGTTGCAGGAAGCGAAGATAATCTTAACCCGTCGTTAGTAATGGATACTTTCTTCAGTCAATGCGAAATAGCACCCGTTTACTATACCGTTGCAAGAACTATGATTTACAATAAAGACGGAGAAAAATTTATATAAACTCTGTCAAATAAAATTCTTCTGCATAGTATGTTTCAGGGGGAAACTAGCGGATATCCCTTGAAATCGGCGGTAGAAAATCTTCTATCTTTAAAATTACCGATATATACCCCTTAAATATAAAAAGCTCTGCCAATCGGCAGAGCTTTTGGTTTTTGTATAACGAAAACCGCACCGTAGCAGTAGGCTCCACTTGTCAGGGGAGCTGGCAAAACCAAAGGTTTTGACTGAGGGGTAGTTCAACAATAATTATATTTCTCTCCCTCCGTCTTTTTGCTTCGCAAAAATCCACCTCCCTTTACACAAGGGAGGCTTTTTTTATTATAACACAAATTATAATTATTGCAATTTTAGGAAATATGTGTTAAACTGATATTGCCAAACTAACTAAATATTGCGTGAAATTGGGTGTGTTTTCTTTTTTAGGATAACTGCGCTTATTTTTCACAACATATAATTGTTTTGAATTTGATAAAAATGCAAATTCCGGCGATTGTATGTTGTGCGTTTTTACGCCCCATTTCACACTCGGTTAGTTTGGCGACTATCGGAGTTTGCGTTTTTTGTGCGGTTACTTCGGTAGCTGCACTTTTTATTTTTAGGGGGGCAAGAATTAATCTTTTAGAAAAAATATTATAATAAGGAGAAATTATAATGAAAAAAATATTATCTGTAATTTTGACTGTTATGTTGCTGGTTTCAGTATTGCCCCTTGGCGCAATTACCGCCAGTGCCGCAACCAGCGGAACCACAGGTGACTGCACCTGGACCTTCGACGGCACAATTCTTACCATTAGCGGTAATGGTGAGATGGAGGATTATTCTCAAGGAACTGCACCTTGGATAACTTCTGTTAAAATAGTCATAATTAATGACGGTGTCACAGGTATAGGTGACTATGCATTTTATGGTTGTTTTAGTCTTGAAGGCATAAAAATCTCTGATAGTGTTACGAGTATAGGTGACTATGCGTTTTATGGTTGTACAAGTCTTAAAAATACTAAAATTCCTAATAGTGTTACAAGTATAGGTGACTATGCGTTTTATAGTTGTATAAGTTTTACAAGTGTAACAATACCAGATAGCGTTATAAGTATTGGTGATTATGCATTTCGATACTGCAGAAATATTACAAGCGTAACATTTGGTAATAAAGTTACAAGTATTGGCGAGTATGCATTTGATGGTTGCGGCAGCCTTACAAGTATAACAATCCCCGATAGTGTTGCAAATATAGGTAAGCGAGCGTTTTCATATTGCACAAGCCTTACAAGTATAACTATCCCTGATAGTGTTACAACATTAGGTAATGCTGCGTTTCTAAATTGCACAAAACTTACAAGTGTAATTATCGGAAGCAGCGTTACAAGTATAGGTTATAATGCATTTTATGATTGCACAAAACTTACAAGTATAACGGTTGATGAAGAAAATCAATATTATACATCTTTGGATGGGGTTTTATTTAATAAAGATAAAACTGAATTAATTCAATGTCCGGTTGGGAATTCAAGGACAAATTATGTAGTTCCCGATAGTGTTATAGGTATAAGTGATAATGCATTTTATGACTGCTGGAAACTAAAAAGTATAACAATTTCTGATGATGTTACAAGTATTGGTAGTTATGCATTTTATTATTGCGATAACCTTAAAGATGTATGGTATTCGGGAAGTGCGACCAATAGAGAAAATATTGTTTTGGGTGATTATAACGAGTGTTTAACTTCTGCAAATTGGCATTATAATACTTGTAAAAATAATGAACATAGTTATTCTTCTGATTGTGATACAACCTGTGAAAATTGTGAGTGGAAAAGAGAAGCAAATACAAGCCATATTTTCAATGACAATTGCGATACAACTTGTAACAATTGCGATTATGTCAGAGAAATAACTCACAACTTTACAAATGTAAAATTTAATACTGCATCACATTGGCTTGAGTGCGAATGCGGAGAAAAGTATAGTATTGAAGATCACACATTTGAAAGTGGCGCATGTGTTTGTTCTAAGGATTGTGGATATGTTAAATACTTGACTTATACCATTAAAGATAATCAGGTTGAAATTACCGATTTGAATAGTGATTTTGAGGGTGAGTTGGTAGTACCGAAATATATTGAGGGACTTCCAGTAACTAAAATCGGCGGCGCTGCATTTTATGAGTGTTACGGCCTCACAAGTGTAACAATACCTGACGGTGTTAAAAGTATTGGTGAATATGCGTTTTGTTTTTGCTCAAGCCTTACAAGTGTAACAATTCCTGATAGTGTTATAAGCATTGGTGATTATGCGTTTTGTGAATGTATTAACCTTACAAGTATAACAATCCCCGATAGTGTTACAAGTATAGGCTCTAATGCGTTCTCTTCTTGCGAAAGTATTACAAGTGTAACAATTCCTAATAGTGTTACAAGTATAGGTGAACGTGCTTTTTCTTATTGCATAAGCCTTACGGATTTTACGGTTGATGAAGGAAATCAGTTTTATTCATCACAGGATGGTGTTTTATTTAACAAAAACAAAACCAAATTGATTAACTATCCTATTGCTAAAAAAACGACGGAGTATATTATACCTAACAGTGTTACAAGTATAGGTGTAGATGCTTTTTTCCATGGTTATTATCTTACAAACATAACAATCCCCAATAGTGTTACAAGTATAGGTGAGCAGGCGTTTTCTTGGTGCACAGGCCTTACAAGTATAACAATTCCTGATAGCGTTATAACTATTGATGACTTTGCATTTTATTGTTGCGAAAACCTCAATCGTGTAATCCTTGGCAAAGGTGTTAAAAATATTGGTGAGTATGCATTTTTGCCTATCTATTATTATACCCTTACTGATGTATGGTATTCGGGCAGCAAGTCCGATAGGAATAATATCGTTATTGGTGAAGGCAACGGTGATTTTACTTCAGCTAAATGGCATTATGATATCTGCTCAAGCAACGAACATAGTTATCTATCCGATTGTGATGCTACCTGCGAAAATTGTGTCTGGGTAAGAGAAACAACGGCAGAACATATATATAGTAACAACTTTGATGATAAGTGTGATTTTTGCGGCATTGTTCGAGAAATTTCAGTTAACGGTTGGCAATTAGATAATAATATTTGGTATTATTATGAAAATGGCTCGGTTGTTATCGGTTGGCAAAATATCGGTGGTACTTGGTATTACTTCAACCAAAACGGCGCAATGCAAACGGGATGGTTGCTTGACGGAGTGTGGTACTATTTAGCCGACAATGGCGCTATGGTTGACGGTTGGCAATATTTGGGCAACACTTGGTACTATTTCAGTGGTGGTGCAATGCAAACCGGCTGGTTAAACCTTGGTGGAACTTGGCATTATCTGTCAAACGGTGGAAGTATGGTAACCGGTTGGCAGTACATAGGTTCAAGTTGGTATTATTTCACTGGTGGCGCAATGCAAACCGGTTGGTTAAACCAAGGTGGAACTTGGTATTATTTGGCTGATGGTGGAAGCATGGTAACCGGTTGGCAATATATCGGCTCTAATTGGTATTATTTCCACAGTGGTGGCAATATGGCAACAGGCTGGTTATTGCTTGGAAACACCTGGTATTATTTAGCTGATGGTGGCGCTATGTTGACTGACTGGCAATTAATTGGTGGCACTTGGTATTACTTTAACTCAAGTGGCGCCTGGGTAGGATAAAATTAAAAGCAGATGGGCAACCATCTGCTTTTTTCTATGCTGAAACTTTATGCTTTGATTTTTTCAATAGCGCCTTTTTCAAGACGTGATACCTGCGCTTGAGAAATGCCGATTTCCTCTGATACCTCCATTTGAGTTTTACCCTGCATAAATCGAAGGGTTAAAATGTGTTTTTCTCGTCCATTAAGGTTTTTAATGGCTTCTTTCAGAGAAATTTCATCAAGCCAGTTGCGGTCGTCGTTGTTATCGCCTAATTGGTCGAGAACAAAAATGGTGTCAACACCGTCGGAATAAATCGGGTCGTAAAGGGACATGGGGTTTACAATGCTTTCAAGGGCGATTACAACCTCGCTTTCTTCAAGCTTTAATTCCTTTGCAATTTCGCTGATGGTGGGGTCTTCTTGCCGCTCGGCCATAAGTCTTTCTTTTATCTGCATTGCTTTATATGCGGTATCCTTAATTGAACGGCTGACACGAATTGCGTTGTTGTCTCTTAAATAGCGACGGATTTCTCCAATAATCATTGGCACTGCATAGGTGGAAAATTTTACCAAAAGGGAAGTATCAAAATTGTCGATAGCCTTGATTAAACCGATACATCCTACCTGAAATAAATCGTCAAGATTTTCACCTCTGCCTGTAAAACGCTGAATAACACTAAGAACGAGACGCAAATTGCCGTTAATCAGTTCCTCACGGGCGGCTGTATTGCCGTTTTGGGCTTCTTTTATAAGAGCGGTTTTCTGTGCCTCTTTTAAAAGGGGGAGTTTTGAGGTGTCCACACCGCAAATCACAACTTTGTTATTATACATAAAAAGCACCTCGG
Organism: Acutalibacteraceae bacterium; assembly: GCA_045531045.1. GTDB lineage: Bacteria > Bacillota > Clostridia > Oscillospirales > Acutalibacteraceae > UBA737. Next base: position 7,911 of record JAZSDI010000110.1, read on the forward strand.
TAAAATTTTCTTTTCAATAAAAGTATTTACCTTGGTGTCACGCTTTAATCCTTAAAAATATTTTTTGTTTCGACAAATTACACTTGCATTCGCAAAATACAGGCATTTGTTATATGTTGTTAAAGATTTAACAATTTTCTTCAATCGAATAAAGAATTTTTTAAAAAGTATGTTATGTTTTTAACAATCTTATTGACAATATAAAATGAAAAGCATATAATAGGGTACATATCAATTTTAATTTCAATTTGGAGGAAATAAAGATGGCAAGAGTTTATAATTTTAGTGCAGGTCCTTCTATGCTTCCCGAGGAAGTTTTAAATACCGCTGCTGCAGAAATGATGGAGTATGGTGAGAGCGGTCAATCGGTTATGGAAATGTCCCACCGTTCCAAAGAATATCAAGCAATTTTTGATGAGGCTGAGGCAAATTTAAGGGAAATAATGAACATCCCTGATAATTACGAAGTTCTTTTCTTACAGGGCGGTGCTTCCACTCAGTTTGCAATGATACCTTTGAATTTAATGAATAAAAACCGCAAAGCTGATTTTATTATCACAGGTCAATGGGCTAACAAGGCTTATAAAGAGGCTGCTCGTTACGGCGCTGCCCGTGAGGTTGCTTCTTCTAAAGATAAGACTTTCTCTTATATCCCTAAGACCACCGCTGCTGATTTTGACCCTGAGGCTGACTATGTTCACATTTGTATAAACAACACCATTTATGGTACTAAGTACAATACTTTACCCGAAACAGGCGATGTTCCGCTTATTGCTGATATTTCAAGCTGTATTTTGTCTGAGCCTATCGATGTTAGCAAGTTTGGTATGCTTTATGCAGGTGCTCAGAAGAACGTTGCTCCCGCTGGTGTTACCATTGTTATTGTTCGCAAGGATTTACTTGGTAATGCTATGGATATTACCCCCACAATGTTAAACTATGTAACCCACGCTGAAAACGGTTCTATGTTCAACACTCCTCCTTGCTATACCATCTATATTGCAGGTCTTACCTTTAAGTGGATTAAGAAAATGGGTGGCTTGGAGGCTATGAAGGAATTAAACGAGAAAAAGGCTAAAATCCTTTATGATTTCCTTGATAATTCCAAACTCTTTAAGGGTACAGTTGTTCCCGAAGACCGTTCTTTGATGAATGTTCCTTTTGTAACCGGTAACGATGAACTTGATGCTAAGTTTGTTGCCGAGTCTAAGAAGGCTGGATTTGTTAACCTTAAGGGTCACCGTTCGGTTGGTGGTATGCGTGCTTCTATTTATAACGCAATGCCTATCGAAGGTGTTGAAAAACTCGTTGAGTTTATGAAGAAGTTTGAGGAGGAAAATCTATAATGTTTAAGATTAAAACCTACAATAAAATCTCTAAAAGTGGTTTAGAGGTTTTTGATGACAAATATACCATTGGTGATGAAGTTGAAAATGCTGATGGCGCCATAGTTCGTTCTGCTGCTTTGCATGATGAAGAATTTCCTGCATCTTTACAAGCTATTGCTCGTGCAGGCGCAGGTACCAATAATATTCCCATTGATAAGTGCAGTGAGCAGGGTATTGTTGTATTTAACACTCCCGGTGCTAATGCAAATGCAGTTAAAGAACTTGTAATTGCAGGTCTTTTCATTTCTTCTCGCCGTGTAATTTCAGGTATTGAGTGGGCTAAAACCCTTAAGGGTGAAGGGGATGCTGTTGGTAAACTTGTTGAAAAGGGCAAGGGCGCTTTTGCAGGTCCCGAAATCAAGGGCAAAAAGCTTGGTGTTATCGGTCTTGGCGCTATCGGTGTTATGGTAGCAAATGCCGCTAACCATCTTGGTATGACTGTATACGGTTATGACCCCTATTTGTCGGTTAAATCTGCTTGGAACTTAAACCACAATGCAGTTTATATTAACGATATTAACGAGATTTTTGCTAACTGTGATTATATTACTATTCACGTGCCTCTTGTTGAGTCTACCAAGAATCTCATAAACAAGGATACCATTGCTAAGTGTAAAGACGGAGTTAGAATTCTTAACTTCTCCCGTGCGGCTTTGGTAAACGATGCTGACCTTAAAGCAGCTTTAGAGTCTGGCAAGGTAGCAGCTTATGTTACCGACTTCCCAACCGATGATATTTTGGGTGTTAATGGCGTCGTTGCCATTCCTCATCTTGGCGCTTCAACTCCCGAGTCTGAGGATAACTGCGCTTCTATGGCGGCTAAAGAACTTATGGATTACATTGAAAACGGTAACATCGTAAACTCTGTTAATCTTCCCGAGGTTACAATGCCAAGAAGCGGTGAACACAGATTCTGTGTTATTCATAAGAATATTCCAACCATTCTTAATCAAATTACTGGCGTTATTTCTGAAGATGGCGTGAATATTGAAAATCTTTTGAATAAATCCCGTGGCGATTATGCTTACACTATGATAGATACAGGTGCGGCTGATGTTGATGCTGTATCGGCTGAAATCAAGTCTATTGAGGGCGTAATTAAGGTAAGAGCTATTTAATTTAAAATATTAATAATGAAGATAAACGATACCCGGTTTCAAAACCGGGTATTGCTTTTTAACCGATTAGACACAATAATTGACCGAATAGACAAAAAACAACATTTCTCCCTTTGTGTTTGCTATTATGTAAACAGGGAGGATAACTTAGATGCAAGAAATAAGAACAGTTAAACTTGTCAAGCAGTATAAAAGCTTAACCGCTGTTGATAATCTCAATTTAGAAATCAGACAGGGAGAATTATTTTCATTATTAGGAGTTAACGGCGCAGGAAAAACCACAACAATAAAAATGTTGACGGGTTTGACAAAGCCAACCTATGGTGATGCTTTTGTTGGTGGATATAGTATATCAAAAGAGTCAGAAAAGGTTAAACAGTTAATTGGTGTTTCGCCTCAGGAAACTGCGGTGGCGCCTAATCTTTCGGTAAAAGAAAACTTTGAACTGATTTGCGGTATTTATGGCTTTTCCAAAGAAAAAACCAAAGAGAAAAT
>JAZSDI010000053.1:0-3247 GCA_045531045.1 Acutalibacteraceae bacterium
GTTCTGTTCTTCACTTTTTTCTGCCTTTTTTACAAATTGATTGCCATAGTCAAAGGGGTTAAATCCCTCTATAAATTCTTCCCAGTCTGCCTCGTCAATTTCCTCGCCTTTTGCCACATTAACCGAGTACTTTTCGTAAATGTCATTTATAACCTTGTTATACATTTTCTTAAGTTTATATTTAGCCCTTACAGCAACCACAGTCATAACAAAAGAAAAGATTATAAGCAAAGATAAAGGTATTAAGTGCGCCCAAGCAAATTTGTGATTTATCATAACCCCCATGCCGTTCTGAAGCTGAGTGTTAAAAACAAACATAAGCATTATAGCGGATATTGTCAGACTCGAAAAACCGATTATATGCTGTTTAAAGAGCAATAAAACAAATCCTAAAACTAAAATCCCTGTGCAAATTGCAGGAGTGGTGGTTTCATATACACGGGAAGTGGTATCCAATGCCGCACCTAAAAAATATATAGACTTTATAAACATTGCATAGATAAAAGACAAAATAAAGAATACCTTAGCCGCTTTGTAAAGTCTGCCATTTGTATTGGCATAAACTATGCCGTTTTTTTCTTCGAGAATTCTCACTCTCTCTAAAACGCTTTTATACATCTTCATAAAATTTTCTCCTAATTTGATTTAAATATATTATATAACCTAAATCCTTTCTTGACAAGTCTTTTTGAGGTTATATAATAAATACAGGTGATAAAAATGCAGATAAACATTGTGATGGTAGAGCCTGAAATACCCCAAAACACAGGCAATGTTGCAAGAACCTGTGCCGCAACGGGCGCAAGGCTTCATTTAGTGGGACCCATGGGCTTTAAAATCGATGACAAAAAGCTTAAAAGAGCAGGTCTTGATTACTGGCAATACCTTGACATTACATACTACGAGAATATTGACGAGTTTTTTGAAAAGAACAAGGGAGACTTTTATTTCTTCACAACAAAAGCAAGACACACTCATTCAGAGGTGGCTTACCCCGACAACTGTTACCTGCTTTTCGGCAAGGAAACAAAGGGTTTGCCCGAGGAACTTTTGCTTAAAAATCCCGACACCTGCGTGAGAATCCCAATGCAAGGAGAAATCCGCAGTTTAAACCTTTCAAATGCCGTGGCTATCGCCACTTATGAGGTGCTCAGACAATGGGATTACCCCGCTTTGCAAAATTTCGGTCAGTTGCATAACTACAAATGGGAAAACGACTGATTTTTTTGCATTTTTACTATTGAAAATAATACAAAATGTGTTAAAATAATAAGTGGTATATTTTGATTATAATCTATTATTCTGAAAGGAAGATATTAAATGAACGCTCTTAACAAAAAAACCGTTGACGACATTAATGTTAAAGGTCAAAAGGTACTTGTACGTTGCGACTTTAACGTGCCCCTCAAAAACGGTGTGATCACTGATGAAAACCGCATCAATGCAGCACTCCCCACCATTAAGAAATTAATTGCTGACGGCGGCAAGGTTATCCTTTGCTCTCACCTTGGTAAACCCAAGGGCGAACCCAAGCCTGAGCTTTCTTTGGCTCCCGTAGCTAAAGCTTTAAGCGAGAAATTAGGCAAAGAGGTTGTTTTTGCTGCTGACGATAATGTTGTTGGCGAGAATGCTAAAAAAGCTGTTGAAGCTATGAATGATGGCGACGTTGTTCTTTTGCAGAACACCCGTTACCGTGCTGAAGAAACCAAGAACGGCGAGGCTTTCTCTGCTGAACTCGGTTCCTTGGCTGACATTTTCGTAAACGATGCTTTCGGCACCGCTCACAGAGCACACTGCTCTACCGTTGGTGTTGTATCTTATGTTAAAGAGGCTGTTGCAGGTTACCTTATCGGTAAAGAGCTTAAATATTTAGGCAACGCTGTTGAAGACCCCGTTCGTCCCTTCGTTTGCATCTTAGGCGGCGCTAAGGTTGACAGCAAACTTCCCGTTATTGAGAATTTGCTTACAAAGGCCGATACTCTTATTATCGGCGGCGGTATGGCTTATACCTTCTTAGCTTCTAAAGGCTACAGTGTTGGTACTTCTCTTATTGATGAGACCAAGATTGATTACTGCCGTGATATGATGGCAAAGGCTGAGGAAAAAGGCGTTAAAATTCTTCTCCCCGTTGACTGCACTATCACAAAATCTTTCCCCGACCCCATTGATGCTCCCATTGATGTTACTGTTGTTGATGCGGACAAGATCCCTGCTGATATGATGAGTCTTGACATTGGAACAAAGACTGCCGAGATTTATGCTGATGCTGTTAAGTCTGCTAAGACTGTTGTTTGGAACGGACCTATGGGCGTATTTGAGAATCCTATCTTGGCTGCAGGTACTTTAGCTGTTGCTAAGGCTTTGGCTGAGACCGACGCTGTTACAGTTATCGGCGGTGGCGACTCTGCCGCAGCTGTTAACAACTTAGGCTATGGCGACAAGATGACCCACATTTCCACCGGTGGCGGTGCTTCTCTTGAGTTCCTTGAGGGTAAAGAACTTCCCGGTATTGCCGCTTTAAACGATAAATAATTTTAAAATCCATTAGGGGTGAAGTTTATACTCACCCCTAAATTTATAATAATTATGAAATATAGGAGAAATTAAAATGAATAAGCAACTTAGAAATGCCGTTATTGCCGGCAACTGGAAAATGAACAAAACCCCCGCTGAGACAACCGCTCTCATAAATGAAATGAAACCCTTGGTTGCAGATGCTGACTGTGATGTAGTTCTCTGCGTTCCTTTCATTGACATTGCTGCTGCTGTTGAGGCTGCAAAGGGCTCTAACATTAAAATCGGCGCTGAAAATGTACACTTCAAGGCAAGTGGCGCTTACACCGGCGAAATTTCTGCTGAAATGCTCGTAGCTTCAGGCGTTGAATATGTTGTTATCGGCCACAGCGAGAGAAGACAGTACTTCGGCGAGACCGACCAGACCGTTAACCTCCGCACACTTGCCGCTTTAAATGCAGGTTTAAAGGCTATCGTTTGTGTTGGCGAAACTCTTGAGCAGAGAGAACTTGGCTACACCGAGACTCTTCTTAAATATCAAACCAAAATGGCTCTTACCAATGTTACAGAAGAGCAGTTAAAGAATGTTATTATCGCTTACGAGCCTGTTTGGGCTATCGGCACAGGCGTTACTGCTACTGCTGACCAGGCTGACGAGGGTAATGGCTTCGTTCGTGAGGCTATTGCAGAAGCTTACGGCAAGGATGTTGCTGAGACTGTTACAATTCAGTAC
>JAZSDI010000029.1:0-10810 GCA_045531045.1 Acutalibacteraceae bacterium
GAAATTTGCAATTCTTCCATTGGTTTCGGCGGGTCTATTACCCTTAAAGAATTGGGACTGTTTGATGTGCTCAGCCAAAGTAACGAGGTTTGGTGGCACGGCAAAGGTCTTCAACTTAAAGAATACGGTAGTGATTTTATCATTAAAAAAGCTATGACTACCGATATTTATATAACCTCGGCAAACGCTTTGACTGAATCGGGTCAAATTGTTAATATTGATGGCAGATGTAACCGTATTTCCTCTACCTTATATGGGCACAAAAAGGTTTACTATATTATTGGCAAAAATAAAATAGCCCCCACATTAGAAAAAGCAATGTGGCGTGCCAGAAATATTGCGGCACCAAAGAATGCACAGAGGTTAGGTCTTAACACTCCATGTGCTATAAAGGGCGATAAATGCTATGACTGTTCAAGTCCCCAAAGGATTTGCAGAGGTTTTTTAATCCTTGAGCGTCCGCCAAGCGGAACAGAGGTTGAAATTGTTTTAATTAATGATAGCTTAGGCTATTAATTAATATAAAGGAGAGAAATTATGGGAAATTTACTTATTCTACTCACTTTCATCGGTGCAGTTTTGGCTTTAGTATTTGCATTGTTTACTGCATTAAAAGTACTAAAGTTCTCTGAGGGTACTGACCTGATGAAAAAAATCTCACAGTCCATAAGAAAAGGTGCAAACGCATACCTTAGAAGACAGTATAAGGTTGTTGTTATTTTCTTTGTGGCTATGTTTGTGATTTTAGGCGCAATGGCTTTTGCTGACCTATTAACACCTTTTGTACCCTTTGCCTTTATTACAGGCGGCTTTTTCTCGGCACTTTCAGGCTTTGTTGGTATGAAAATAGCAACAGCTTCAAATGCCAGAACTGCTAACGCTTGTCGTGAAGGTTTAAATAGAGGTCTGCGTGTTGCTTTCTCAGCAGGTTCTGTTATGGGCTTTACAGTTGTAGGTCTTGGACTTTTAGATATTTCTATTTGGTTCTTCCTTTTAAACAATGTGTTTAAGCTCAACCCCACTGAAGTTACAAGCGCAATGCTAACCTTTGGTATGGGTGCTTCTTCAATGGCTCTCTTTGCCCGTGTTGGCGGCGGTGTATTCACCAAAGCAGCAGACGTTGGTGCTGACCTTGTTGGTAAGGTTGAAGCAGGTATCCCCGAGGATGACCCACGTAACCCCGCCGTTATTGCCGATAATGTTGGTGATAATGTTGGCGACGTTGCAGGTATGGGCGCTGACCTTTACGAATCTTATGTTGGTTCTATCATTTCTGCTTCTGCTTTAGGTGTTGCCGCTTTCTCAAAGAACAGCGCTATTAATGATATTAATGCTATGGCAGTTCCTATGCTTTTAGCAGCTTTAGGTATTATTTGTTCTATTATCGGAACTTTCCTTGTTCGCACAAAAGAAAATGCGACTCAAAAGAATTTGCTTAAATCTTTAAGCCGTGGTACTAACTTCAGTGCTATTGTTATTGCAGTTATTGCCTTCCCCATTGTTTATTTCTGCCTTGACGGTATGAATTCAATCGGACTTTATTTTGCAATTATTTCGGGTCTTATCGCAGGTGTTTTAATTGGTCAAGCAACCGAATACTTTACATCTGATACCTATAAACCTACAAAACACTTGGCAAGTAAATCCGAAACCGGCTCTGCTACAATTATAATCGGCGGTTTAGGTCTTGGTATGTTATCCACTATTTTACCCATTATAATCGTTGCAGTTTGTATTTTGGTTGCTTATTATGCTTCAGGTGGCGGTGCAGACGCTAACTTAGGTCTTTACGGTATTGCTCTTGCCGCTGTTGGTATGCTTTCAACATTAGGTATCACCTTGGCTACCGACGCTTACGGTCCTGTTGCTGACAATGCAGGCGGTATTGCCGAAATGGCAGGTCTGGAGCCTGAGGTTAGACAGCGTACAGACGCTCTTGACGCTTTAGGAAACACCACTGCTGCTACAGGTAAAGGCTTTGCTATTGGCTCTGCTGCTCTTACCGCTTTGGCACTTATGGCTTCATACATCAACAAGGTTGGCGAAGTTTCTGCAGCATCAGGTAAAACTGTTGACCTTACCTTTGACATTACCAACCCCACCGTTTTAGTTGGTCTTTTCATCGGCGCTTGTCTACCCTTCGTTTTCGCCGCTCTCACAATGGAATCTGTTGGTAAAGCTGCTCAGTCTATTGTTGTTGAAGTTCGCCGTCAGTTCAAAGAGATTACCGGTCTTATGGAGGGTAAAGCAGAAGCTGATTACACCTCTTGTGTTGACCTCTGCACAAAGGCTAGTCTTAAAGAAATGATACTTCCCACCGTTGTTGCAGTAATCACCCCTGTTGTTACCGGTATGATTTTAGGTTATCACGGTGTAGTTGGTATGCTCGCAGGCGCTACCGCTTCAGGTTTCTTACTCGCTGTATTCATGTCAAACTCGGGCGGTGCTTGGGACAATGCTAAGAAATACATCGAAAGTGGTGTTCACGGTGGCAAAGGCTCTGAAAACCACAAGGCTGCCGTTGTTGGCGACACTGTTGGTGACCCCTTCAAGGATACCGCAGGTCCCGCTATCAACATTTTGATTAAGCTTTTATCTATGGTTTCCATAGTATTTGCTGCACTTGTTGTAAACTACTCATTACTCTAAAATATATAAAATTAAAGCCGTACTTTTAAAGTACGGCTTTTTTTAATCCTTAGATTTGTAATATAGCATACAGTGGCAATAGCCTTCAAAATCAGGGTCGGCTATCTGTTCTCTAAATTCTTTACACATACATTTGTTTTCGGGAAGTTTGCCTAGTTTACAAGGGCAAAATCCATCTTTTTTCTTCAGCCCCTCTTTTATTCTTTCAACAACTTCTCGGTTTTCATTAAGTTTTACTGCCATAAGGCACCTCCTATTTCAGTTCAGCTATTGTAACTCCGTTTTCACCCTCACCGAAGGTTCCTAAACGGAAGGTCTTAACTGCCTTGTGAGAACGCAAATGTGTCTGAACGTTTTTTCTAAGCACTCCTGTGCCTTTTCCGTGAATAATGCGGATACTTTCAAGACCCGACACTAAAGCGTTGTCGATATATCTGTCAAGCTCTATTAGTGCCTCATCAGAAGCCATACCTCGAATATCAACCTCGCCCGAAACCTGTCTTTGAGCATTTGAAATCATACCCGACACACGGCGTGTCTTTTGTGGCTGAGGTGCAGATTTCTTGAGCTTAGAATATCTCAAATCCTCAAAGTTTACCCACATTTTAATAGCGCCTGACATTACCTGAGCCTGTTTTTTGTCGAGTTTAACATCTATAACCTCGGCTTCTTTTCCTAAATCAGCAACAAGAACTATATCTCCTTTATTTACAGAGGTTACAATCTCGCCCTTGACCTTGTTTGCCTCAACGGGATTTGCAGTATCTTCAAGTTCATTTAAAGCAGACTTGTAACCTTGTCTTGCCTTTTCCAAAAGCTTTGCCGCATTTTCAGCGTTAAGGCTTTTTTTAATTTCTTCAAGTTCGTTTAAAAGCAATGAAGATTTATAACGGGCAATTTCAACTATATCATTTGCCTTTTGACGAGTTTGTTCCATAAGTTTTTTCTGCTTTAATTCAAGCTCGTTTTCAAGTTGCTCTGCCCTGTTGCGAGATTTTTCAAGCTCAGCACGTATTTTAGAGGCTTTTCTTTGCTCCTCCTCGGCTTTATGACGGGCGTTTTCAAGGGTAGCTACTACCCTTTCAAATCTCATATCATCCTCGGTTACCTGTTTTTTAACCTCTTCGATTAAATCCAAGGGCATTCCGAGTCTTTGTGAAATTGCAAATGCGTTAGACCTGCCAGGTAAACCTAATATAAGCTTATATGTAGGCTTTAAGGTTGCAACATCAAATTCGCACGAAGCAATTTCCACGCCCTTTGTATCTATAGCATAGGACTTTAACTCGGGATAATGGGTTGTAACCAAAACCCTTGTGCCAAAGGCAGCAAGGCGCATTAAAATAACCTTTGCAAGTGCGGCGCCCTCGATAGGGTCAGTACCCGCACAAAGCTCGTCTAATAAAACAAGCGAGTCATCATCAGCTTTATCCAAAATTGAAATAATATTCACAATATGCGAAGAAAAGGTTGATAGGGACTGTTCGATACTCTGTTCGTCGCCAATATCGGCAAAAACCTTGCTGAAAACCGCAACATTACTGCCGTCATCAGCGGGTATCAGCATACCGCACATTGTCATAAGGGTTAAGAGTCCTACAGTTTTAAGGGTTACGGTTTTACCGCCTGTGTTGGGGCCCGTAATGATTATAGAATTAAAACTTTTGCCAAGTTCAACCGTTATGGGAACTACCTGTTTATAGTTAATCAAAGGATGTCTCGCATTCTTTAAATAAACCTGACCCTTATCGTTAATTTGCGGCAAGGTTGCCTTCATTTTGAAAGCCAAACGAGCCTTTGCAAATATTAAATTAAGTTCCACAAGGCAGTTATAGGAATTAATTATACTGTCAGCAAAGTTTCCTGACTCTGCTGATAATTCAGCTAAAATTCTGTCAATTTCCTCTTGTTCACGAAGCTTTAGAACCCTGATTTCGTTGTTTGTTTCAACAACCGACATAGGCTCCACAAACAAGGTTGACCCCGTTGAAGAAATATCGTGAACGATACCCGAAAGCTGACCCTTATTTTCAACCTTTAGGGGTACAACATATCTGCCGTCACGCTGAGTAACAATAGCCTCTTGGAGATACTTTGCAGTGTTTCCACGAACAATTTTATCGAGAATATCCTTGATTTTCTCAGATTTTGATACAATTTTTCTACGGATATCGTAAAGGGTTTGAGATGCGTTATCGGAAATCTGATTTTCGCCCTTGATGGCAAAGGTGATTTTATCCTCTAAATACTTATTTGGATAAAGTCCGTCAAAAAGGTAATCAATAGAGGTTTCGCTCATATTAAGACAGTCGCCACGCCAAGATTTAAGGCTTCTTATAACCCTTAAGGTTTCGGCAATATCTAAAAGTTCACCGGTTGAGAGTACTGCCGCCGCAGCCGCCCGTCTTAATGGCGACGCCACATTAACAGCACTTCCAAAAGAGGGTGCTTGATATTTAAGCATAAAGGAATAAGCGTCATTTGTAGCGTTAAGCTGACGCCTTACCTCATTTATATCGGTATCGGGTTTAATTTTAAGACTTTGCTCTTTAGAATCTTCCAAAGTTGCCTCGTTTGAGAGAAGCTGCAAAATCTTATCAAGTTCCAAGGTTTTAATAGCTTTTTTCAGCACTTTTTTCTCCTAATAATTAATAATAGAGTGATAAAAATCTAATGTGGAAAATCTATAATCGGTTTGAAGTGTTAAAAACTTTTCAGTAATCTTAGAAAGTGTTACTGCACTTTTTTCGGGTATAGTAAAGGAATAAAGTTTTGAAAATTCCGAAAATGCGATGTGTCTGAGAGCCGTAAGGCTTGTCCTGTCAAGAGCGGTCAAAGAGTCAAAACTTTCAGTACAGTCTTTGCAAATCAAAGAGCCGTTTTGCATATCAAAAAAGATAATATCATCTTCAAATTTTCCGCAACCCTCACAAGCCAAAAGGTCGGGTCTGTAACCCGAAATGACCGCAATTCTAAACTCGGTTATAGCCTTAATCAGTGGCGGATATTTATTTTCCTTTGTTATAAAGTGCAGAGAATTTAAAATAAGTCTTAAAAACTCCTCATTTGGAATCATTCGCTCAACAAAAACTAAAGACAATTCACAAAAATACTGACAAAGGGATAATACCTCAACATCCATTCCCATTGCAAAAAAACTTGAAATGGGCTCTGCCTCGGTTATGCGATAATTTTCGCCTTTTCTTTTTATGGTAAAAAAAGAATATGTAAGCAAAGAGCAACCCGAAGCCCTTTTGGACTTGATGCTCTTTACCCCCGAAGCATAGGCCTTTAAAATACCGTATTCTTTAGTGAAAATTGTTACTAAGCGGTCGTTCTCCCCCACGTTCAGTTCCTTTATCACTAAGCCTTGTGTTGTAAATGTCAGCTGTGTTTCCACCTAAAATTTCATTCTCCTTGCAAGAGTTTACATATTTTAAATAGTCTTCAACCTTACCCGACTTTATAAATCTTGTCCAGTTACTGTCTAACACACAAAACACCCTTTCTAAAGGTAGTTTTGTGATAAAAAGAGAAAATATAAAAGGTAAAATTTAGTCCAGACCAAAGGTATGTATAAGACCCTGACGGTTACGCCAATCTTCCTTAACCTTAACCCATAATTTTACATTTGCTTTAATACCGAAAAACTCTTCAATATCCCGTCTCGCCATTGAGCCGATACGCTTGAGTGTTGCACCCTGTTTGCCGATTATAATGCCTTTATGGGAGTCTTTTTCGCAGATTATAACTGCCTCAACCTCAACAATGGGCTCACCAGAAACCGTGTCTCTCTCAACAAAACGCTCTAAATCAACTGCAATGCCGTGAGGCACTTCCTTATCAAGAGTGCGTAAAAGCTTTTCTCTAATCATTTCGGCAACCATAACCTTTTCGGGTTGGTCGGTTATATCATCCTCGGCAAAATAGTGGGGCGACGGTTTTGCATATTGTTCAAGTTCGCTAAGCATCAAATCAACGCCGTCACCTGTTCTTGCCGATAAAGGAATTATTGTTTCAAAATCGAACAAATTATTGTATTTTGTGATAATGGATAAAAGCTCGTCCTTTTTCTCAAACAAATCAATTTTGTTGATTACAAGAATTGTCTTAATTTTCCGTTTTTTAAGTTCTTTTAAAAGCTCGGCTTCGGCAGGAGGAATACTTCCCGCCTCTTGCTTAAAGGGTGTTACCGCCTCAATAACCAAAATTGCGGCATCAACATCAGACATACCCTCGCCCACAGCTTTATTCATATTTTTATCGAGTTCGTTTCTGGGTCTGTGGAAACCGGGGGTATCAATAAATACGGTCTGCACTGCGCCCTTTGTCATAACACCCATAATTTTAGTGCGTGTGGTTTGTGGCTTGTTGGAAACGATAGCAACCTTTTGACCCAAAACCTTATTCATCAGAGAAGATTTGCCAACATTAGGTCTTCCCACAATTGCAATAAAAGCTGATTTTTCCTTCATATTTTATTTACCGAAAGTCCCAAAGCATCAAGGACCTTCTCCTCCTTTTCCCTCATAACAGCCTGTTCTAATCCGCCGTTTACATGGTCATATCCCAAAAGATGAAGCATTGAATGTACCGTTAAAAAGGCAAATTCACGCTCTGTTGAGTGACCGTATAAATCAGCCTGTCTTACTGCGGTTTCGGCAGAAATCACAATATCCCCAAGCATAAATGCACCCGTTGACGGATTTTGGTCATACTCGCCGTTTTCGCCCAAAGGAAATGATAAAACATCTGTGGCCCTGTCAATATTCCTCTGTTCTCGGTTAATTTCCCAAATCTCAGCGTCATCAACTATTGTAACATCAACCTCGGCAGAATTCTCAAAGCCCTCTAATTTAAGTGTAGCATTACAAGATTTTCTGATTAAAAGTTTAGTACCAATCGGTAGCGTTATTTTTTTCTGCCTGTTAAAAATATTTACTTTAACACTCATTTCTTCTCTCCGCTTCTTTCATAAGCCTTTATAATTTCCTGAACTAAACGGTGTCTTACAACATCCTTTGCGTGAAGTTTGGAAATTGCAATACCCTCAATTCCCTTTAATATTTTAACGGCATCCTTAAGACCCGAGGTTTTGCCTTTCGGAAGGTCAATTTGTGTTATATCTCCCGTCACAACCGCTTTAGAATTAAAGCCTAAACGGGTTAAAAACATCTTCATCTGTTCACAAGTTGTGTTTTGAGCCTCGTCAAGAATAATGAAACTGTCATCTAAAGTTCTGCCACGCATATATGCCAAGGGTGCAACCTCAATGTCGCCTCTTTCCTGACATTTTTGGAAGTTCTCTGCTCCTAACATCTCAAATAAAGCGTCATATAGAGGTCTGAGATATGGATCAATTTTTTGTTGAAGGTCACCCGGTAAAAATCCTAAGCTTTCTCCTGCCTCAACTGCGGGTCTTGTCAGAATTATACGGCTTACTTCCTTTGCTCTGAAAGCATTAACCGCTTGTGCTACCGCAAGATAGGTTTTACCCGTACCTGCAGGGCCAACACCGATAGTTATTGTGTTTTTTCTGATGTTATCAACATAATTTTTCTGACCCAAAGTTTTAGGTTTGATGGGTTTTCCTTTTGCAGTAATACAAATGCAGTCCGCATCAGTAACAGCAGAAATACTGTCATCCGCACCGTCCTCAACCATAGATGCCACATATTCAACCGTTTGGTCGGTTATTTGTTCCCCTTTATTTATCATAAGAATAAGTCCTTTCACCGTTCTCACGGCTTCATTTACAGCGTTTACATCGCCTTTAATCTTAATTCGGTTGCCAACACTCGTTACCGAAACCGAATATTTTTTCTCAATAAGTTTGATGTTTTTATCAAAATTACCAAACAAATCAATTAAATCTTCAATCCGTTCAATATCCACAGTTTGTTCAAACAAAGCAGACTTCTCCTTATATTATATTTCTTATATATTCTACCACAACACTCAACTAATTTCCAGCATTAATTATCAATTTATGGCTTTCTGCGATATTTTCCTTTTTTTCAACAACAGCCTTTAACTTTATACCCTTTTCAGTCTCGATAAATTCCTTTGACAAAACCCTTATATCCTCTTTTTCTTTTAATTCATTTTCTAAATTTTGGATGATTTGATCTTTTTCATAAGTTAAGGAAATTTCTCTTTTAAATTTAAATTTATTTTTATGGATTTTTATAGGCAATCGGCAAGAAAAAAGTTTTAAATTTTGAGTGGTTTTTTCAGTTTTGTATATTCCCTTTTCACTTCCTAAATAAAGCGGTATTTTAAGCCCAAAAAGTTCTACCACAGTTTTTGTTTTAACCTTGCCGAAAGGCACCAAATCTTTTTGCCTAAAGTCTTCTTCTAATATTATTTCTCTTTGACTTCTTGCCAAAACAGTACCCTTTGATTTCACAAATCTTGTACCTGTGGTTGTTTCAACAATTCCCGAAACAAGTAGGTCGCCTTTTTTCACCGCCTGACCCACCGACACGACACTTGTGCCCGAAACTATATCCATTTTTTCTATAATACCGTCGGCTGTTGCTAAGAGGTTAGTATATTCATCTGTTTCTTTGTCCTTATCCTTTGTTTCGGTAATATTAACGGTTAACCTACAACCCTCAATATTTATAGAAGCCCAAGCAACCCCATCAAGTTGCAATATTAATTTTTCTCTTTCAAGTTTCGGATATATACTGTTTTTCTTAATTCCTTCGGTAATTCCAATACTCCGACACGCATCAATAACTGCCTTTTCCTTAATTTTTTCGTTGCCGTCCACATCGATTATCCAAATATAACCCGACATAAATTGCAAAATCAAAAAGAAAGACACAGCACCCGCCAAAATGCCTACACGCTTCTTATAACGGTTTGTTATAAACGGTAAGCCGTATTTTTTGATTATATGTACTCTAACCCCTTTCCCCCTTATCAAAGTCCTTAAATATTTAAACTCTCTGACCGAAACAAAACACTCAATTTTTCCGTCTTTCAGTTCGTTTCCCCAAAGTGTTATTCCGTTTTGGGCGCACAAGGTCAGGGCACGTTCCTTTAAATCACCGTAAAACTGCACCCTTAAAAAACCAAATATAATCCTATAAAGACTAATAATCATTTCTTTCTCCTAAACAAACTCCACATCGCAAATTTTTCCGCAAATCGTTATGAGTCGGTTTTCAAAATACACAATATTAAGTCCGCTTCCGCATATTATCACAGCGCCCTTATAAATTCTGAGTTTAATGTATGTATCCTTATATTCATAAACGCCCAAACATCCGTCTATCGATATTTTGCTGTTACCAAATATTTCTAAATGTGCAGACCCCAATATTTCTGTACTTGAATTATCACCAGAAAATCTGAAAAGTCTCCATTTGCTTCGTTTTTTTGGTATTTTAAGTTTTTTAGCCACATAAATCCGCTCCTTACAAGTAATTCTATGAAGATTTTTCAGTTATCATACATATATAAGTAAGGGTGATTAAAATGAAAATAATGAAAAGAGTTTCATCATTTTTAATGTGTGTTTTATTCTTATCTTTAGGAGCATTACTGATATTTAAACCCGAAATTTGCAAAAACAGTGTAGCAAGTGCCATAATACTTTGCGGTCAGGTTTTAATTCCCTCTCTTTTCCCGTTCAGCGTTTGTGTTCTTTTTTTAATGAACTCTCAGGTATTTGAAAAACTTGAATTTGTTTCTCCCATAACCCTTAAAATTTTTGGGCTTTCATTTTATCCTTTTGTAATTTTAATTTTCTCAATGCTTGGCGGATACCCCATCGGCGCAAAGCTTTTAAATGAAGCCGTTAAATGTGAAGTCTTAACGCAAGAACAAGCCGAAAAAATGCTCTGTTTTTGTGTTAATGCAGGTCCCGCATTTATTGTCTCTGCTGTTGGAAGCGGAATTTTGAAAAACAGTAAAATCGGTTTTGTTCTCTTGTTTTCTCATATTCTTTCTTCCCTCTTGATTTGCCGTTTTTTCGGCAATATAAATGTCACTTTCAATAAAACTAATACATATTTATCCTTGGCGGACAATTTTGTTCTTTCGGCTTCGTCGTCGGCAAACGCAATGACCGGTATTTGCTCTTATGTGATACTTTTTTCAGTTATAAACGGATATATTGAACATTTCTCAGAAAAAATTCACTTTTTAA
>JAZSDI010000070.1:0-5454 GCA_045531045.1 Acutalibacteraceae bacterium
CTGAATAGGCCATGTTACAGCTGAGGCTAAGAGCATAACAAATATTACTGATATACCCATACCAACAGCCTGATTTAACTTTTTGGAAACGCCCAAGAAAGGACAAATTCCCAAAAATCTGCTTAAAACATAGTTATTAACAAGAACTGAAGACATTAAAATGATAATTAAAGTTTTAAAATTTTCCATTTTAATTTTCCTCCTTTACTTGTTTACAAGCGGTATTACAAACTCCCGCAGAAGGACAGCCCTTACAAGAAAACTCTTTTTTGAAGGGTGCTTTTCCTTTAGTGAGTGCTGTAACAACAGCTATCATAAATCCATATACCATAAGACCGCCTGGTGCCTTAACAAAGAACTCAATCTTATAGTCAGCAATAAACGGAATTTCAAAACCTGCAAATGAGCCTAAGCCTATCACTTCACGAACGGTTGCTATAGCAAGTAATGCCAAGGTGAAACCTATACCCATTCCAATACCGTCTAAAACAGATTTGCCAACTGTATTTTTACCTGCAAAAAGTTCAGCTCTGCCTAAAATAATGCAGTTAACAGTAATTAAATCAAGATATACACCCAAAAGGCTATATATATCAGGGAAATATGCGTGGATAAAAAGTTTAACAATAGTAACAAAGCCTGAAATAACAACTATATAGCAAGGAATTCTCACAGTGTCAGGTATCAGTTTACGAAGCGATGATATTACCGCATTAGAGCAAATCAAAACAAGCATTGCGGCAATTCCCATACTAAAAGCGCCAATAACCGAATTTGTCACAGCTAAGGTAGGACAGGTGCCAAGAACTAAAACAAGAACAGGATTTTCAAGAAGTATGCCTTTTAAAAGAATTGACATATTATTGTTTTTACTCATAATCAGGCACCTCCTTTAAGAATTTTCACCGCATTAAACGCACTTGAAATAGCGGTTTTGTATCCATTTGTTGTGATTGTAGCACCGCCAATAGCATCAATTTCGCCGTAATCACTTTCAGTTTTACCGCTGAATTGATTATAAAACTCGGGTTTAGCACAAGCGTCGCCAATACCTTCGCTTTCTTTTTGTGCAGTTGTTTTACATGCAATAATCTGACCGTCAGCCGTTATGCTGACCTTAATTTGAATATACTCGCCCGAGCGTGTATATTTATCTCCGTTAATACCATAACCTGCAGCTCTGAGTTCAAACACATAGTTGCCACCTGTAGTTTTGTATGCCTTTTGAACATGTGTTGGCATATCCGCAATACCAGAAATATCAATTTCAGTCATTGTTGAATTTATAATTGCCGCCGCTACAGCCTCAACCTCAGCTTTTGCAGTATCATCAACAGCGTTTATAACAGCACCGTTATTATCGGTAGCTACAAAAACTTCACCTAAAATAAATACATAACCTGCATTATTTTCGGCTTTATAGACACCGCTGACATTTCCCTTTTTCTCGGTTATAAATATTTCGGCAAATTTACCCTCAGCATCGGGTAAAGCGTTACTTAAGTTGTCGTTAAGAATAGTAGCCTCATCACGAATATCAACCGAGCCGCCACCCAGAATTATTGCAGAATTTAGCGCATCTTTAACGGCGTTTTTCATAGCAGTAGTGGTCTTGGTAGCACCTGCAACAGTTTCAACATCTTCAACATTATCTGCGGTAACATCACTGAATTTTTCGCCGTAGGTTGTCTCAACTCCAAGCGTTTCATTACCCGAAATATATTGAACGCCTTTAATAACACCCTCGCCGTTAATTCCGCACATTAAAATAAGGTCAGCGCCGTAACCTGCAGTTTTAAGTTTAAAAACATAACCGCCGTTATCCTCGCTGTATGCTTCCTCAACAGTCTCGGGAAGTTCATATTTTGATAAATCAACGCTGACAAAGTTTTCACCCTCAGGCAAAACCTCTTTGAGAGCGCCTCCAACCGCCGAATTTTCGTTTTCTTTAATAATTGGCGCTGTAATTGCATTTGTAAGCGCTAGTA
This sequence comes from Acutalibacteraceae bacterium, assembly GCA_045531045.1. GTDB lineage: Bacteria > Bacillota > Clostridia > Oscillospirales > Acutalibacteraceae > UBA737. The sequence continues at coordinate 1,989 of JAZSDI010000070.1, forward strand.
AAAGCGCCATAACAGAAGAGATAATGGTTAAAGCAAGCACCGATTTAATGTGTTGTTTCATTATTTATCCCTCCCAAAAAGTCTTCTTCTCGACCATACATTAACATATGGGTTCAAAATATTCATAAAGAGTATTGCAAAGGATACACCTTCGGGATATGCGCCCCACAAACGAATAAGTACCGTGATAACACCGGCACCGATACCGAATATAAGTCTGCCCTTATCAGTAGCGGGAGAAGTTACATAGTCAGTCGCCATAAAGAAAGCACCAATAAATAAACCGCCCGAAAGAATTTGGTACAATGCAGCAGTTAAACTAAAATCTTTTACAAGGAAAGTAAATACAAATACTGTGCCAATATAGCTTAATGGCATTACGGGAGATATAACCTTGCGGCAAATTAAATATATACCGCCTATAAGTAAAGCTAATTTAGAGGTTTCGCCGATAGCACCGCCAATATTTCCTAAGAACAAATCAAGTAAATCAGGGGTTTTTCCAGCACTTAAATCAACCAAAGGTGTAGCGGTGGCTACACTGTCCACAGGAAATGACGGTTTTGCCAGGCTTGTAAAAGCAACAAGCATAAATACACGGGCAGTAATTGCAGGGTTTACAAGGTTACAACCAATTCCGCCAAAAATACATTTTACAACAACTATTGCAAAAATACTTCCAACGGCAGCCTGCCACAAGGGTGTGTCAGCAGGTAAATTTAAACCAAGTAATAACCCTGTAACAACAGCACTAAGGTCGCTTGTTGTGTCTTCTTTTTTAACGATTTTATTGAATATAAATTCGGATAAAACACAAACAGCAATACACATCATCACGACCGAAAGTGCCTTAAGACCGAAAATCAAAAATCCGGCTATAGTTGCGGGTAATAATGCAATGATTACATCAAGCATTATTGATGTTGTTGTCTTCTTTCCGTGAATATGCGGAGATGAAGAAATGTGTAACTGTGACATTATTTACCCTCCTTTTCTTTTTTAGCGTGTTCACGAAGCGCCTGTTTTGCAAGACGGTTGTTAGCAACCAAAGGTCGACTCGCAGGACAAACATAAGAACAGCAACCGCATTCCATACAAAGTGTTGCACCCGCATCCATCATAGCGTCCATATCCTCGTTTTTAAGACCCTTTGCAATAGCAGGTGGATTAATTCCAAAAGGACAAACATTTATACAAGCACCGCATCTTATACAAGCGGTAGTTTTAGGAATAATGGTCTCTGCTTCGTTAAATGCCAAAATTGCATTTGTATTCTTAATTACAGGGAAAGACATATCAGGAACAGAAATACCCATCATTGGTCCGCCGTATAAAACCTTAGCGGGTTCTGATTTGAAACCACCTGTAAATTCAAACAAATCGTGAAGTGTAGTTCCGATGGGGGTAATCACATTTTTAGGTTCTTTAACAGCGCCGCCGTCAACCGTAACCGTTTTTTCAACCAAAGGCATACCCGTTTTTAAATACTTGCCTATAAAAGCAGTAGTGCTACTGTTTAAAACAACACAGCCAACATCAATGGGCAATTTACCTTCAGGTACAACTTTACCAGTTGTATGGTAAATAAGCACCTTTTCTCCACCTTGGGGATAGATTGAAGGCAAAATCTTGATGCTGATTTTGTTATTAGATGCAGTAACATTTTTAAGGGTTTCAATAGCAGTCTGCTTATTGTTTTCAATGCCGATTATAACATTTTCAATATCAAAATATTTAATTAATGTTTCTATTGCAAAAAGTATATCATTAGCAAACTCGGTCATAATTAGGCTGTCGCTCGTGATATAAGGCTCACACTCAGCACCGTTAATAATCAAATGCTCGATTTTGCGGTCCATACTAAACTTTGCATAGGTTGGAAAACCTGCACCGCCAAGACCAACCAAACCGCTTTCCTTTATAGCCTTTATAAGCTCTACCTTGTCTCCAACAGTGGTAGGTGTTATATCATCAGAAACAGCCTGTAAACCGTCAGATTTGATTCTGATTGCGGGAGCAGTTGTGCCGTCAGACATTAGTAATTCGGTTATTTCATCAACCGTTCCCGAAACACTCGAATGAACAGGAACAGAAAGACCGTTATCAGCGTCAGCAATCAAAGAGCCAACCTTAACATAATCACCCTTTTTAACAGTGGGAATTGCGGGGGCACCAATATGCATTTTAGTAGGTATAATTACACTTTCAGGCACAATCATCTTGACAGCAGCAGAACCGGCTGTATTCTTTCTGTGCGGTAAATGAACACCCTTTAAAAAACGACCCATAAATAGATTCCTTTCTATATAGAAATTCATTGTATATTATACCTTTAAACCGTCAAATTGTCAACTTTTCAAAAGAATAGCAATATAAAAGAATATACATATTTATTTTCCCTCAACCGTATGAAATATGCAAAAAGACCGCTTAAAAGCGGTCTTTGAATTAATCTTCATTTGAAATATATTCTTCAACAACATATCTCGGTCTTTCTTTTGTTTCTAAATAGGTTTTACCTATATATTGACCGATAATTCCAATCGAGAAAAGTTGAAGACCGCCAAGCAACCAAATAGAAGCCATCAAGGAAGTCCAACCCGCATTAGTGTCATTGGAAATAAAGGATATAAAAATATAAATAAAGGCAATAACCGATGCCAAAACAACAAATAATCCCAATGCTGTAATTAATCCTATCGGACGAATACTAAAAGATGTAATTCCATCCCAAGCAAAAGAAATCATCTTCTTTAATGGGTACTTACTCTCCCCCGCCGTTCTCGGTTTTCTGTCATAAAAAACCTTTGCGGTTTTGTATCCGATATTCGGCACAATTCCCCTTAAAAACATATTTCTTTCCTTGTATAAAAGAAGCTGTTTCATAGCACGACTGCTCATCAAACGGAAATCAGCATGATTATAAACTGTATTCGCACCCATTAGCGACATAATCTTATAGAAAGCATTAGCGGTAGTTCGTTTAATAAAAGAATCACTTTTTCTATCAGAACGAACACCGTAAACAATATCAGCACCCTGTGAATTCGCATCAACCATATTTTCAATTACCGAAATATCGTCCTGCAAATCGGCATCAATAGTAATAGAAATATCACATTTGTCACAAACAGTTTCAATACCTGCTAAAAGGGCATTTTGATGGCCAACATTACCCGCCAAGTTCAAACCGGAAAAGTGCTTTTCCTCGTGAGTAAGATTAGAAATAATTTCCCAAGTTTTGTCAGAACTGCCGTCATTTACAAAGAGTATTTTACTTGTATCGCTTACCTTAGCATTAATAATCAAGGAGTTAAGAACATCTAAAAGTTGTTTTGCAGAATTTGGTAAAACCTCTTCTTCGTTATAACAAGGAACTATAATAACTAATTTTTTCATATCAACTCTCCTATAAAGAGATTATAACCAAAATTTTGATAAAAGTCAAATAAAGGAGATAAAAAAT
>JAZSDI010000046.1:0-10189 GCA_045531045.1 Acutalibacteraceae bacterium
GACCGCTCCCCCGTTGTTACCCCAAGTTTTGAGGACAAACCAAAAAGTGTTGGAAAATCAGTAACGAGAGGCACAGATTTTACAAACGAAAAACAGGTTTGGCAAGAGTTTTTATCCTTTGGCGAGACCATTTGTGCGACACTCAGAGAAAAAGAACTTTACGCTTCGGGCGTTCAGGTGCATATCAGAACTGCCTCTTTAAAGGTGCAGGAGTTTAGCAAAAGTTTTTCTGAAACCACAAACTGTTCTTTAACCTTTGCAAAATGGGGCTTCGAGCTTTTTAAGGAAAATTACAGTTTTAGTGAGCCTTTGCGTTCGGTGGGACTTAGAGCCATTAATTTAAAGACCGAGCATTTGGGCGGTCAGCTTGATTTATTCGGCGAAAAAAAGGACGATGCAAAAACCGAAAAAGCAGACAAATCTCTTTACGATTTAAGGCGGAAATTCGGCAAAGAAAAACTTAAAAGAGGACGGAATATTTGACTTTACAATATAGTAAATTTGATATATAATTAAGACTGATGAAAATCGGTCTTAATTTTTTATGGAGATGATAAAATGATTGACAAGAGCATTAGAAAATTAGTTTGCTATGGTAAAGAAAAAAATCTCTTTGACCTAAGAGACGAAATCTATGTTACAAACCGCATTTTAGAGGTTTTAAATCTTGACAGTTTTGACTGTGAAGAAGTTTTTACCAACATAGACTTGGAAGAAACCCTAAAGGAACTTCTTGACTTTGCTGTCGAAAAAGGTCTAATCGAGGACGATATCACAAGCCGTGACTTGTTTGATACCAAGCTTATGGGTGCTTTAATGCCAAGACCCTCTGAGGTTACAAACAAGTTCTACGATATTTATAACAACAAGTCTCCCAAAGAGGCTACTGACTACTTCTATAATCTAAGCTGTGACAGTGACTATATTCGCCGTTACAGAATTGTTAAGGATATGAAATGGGTTGCCCCCACCGAATACGGCGACCTTGACATTACAATAAACCTTTCAAAACCCGAAAAGGACCCCAAGGCTATTGCCGCCGCAAAGGCAGCTCCCCAAAGCGGTTACCCCAAGTGTTTGCTTTGCAGAGAGTGTGAGGGTTATGCCGGAAGAATGAACTTCCCCGCCCGTCAAAACCACAGGGTTATTCCCATTACTATTAATGACAGCGCTTGGTGCTTCCAATACTCTCCTTATGTTTACTACAACGAGCATTGTATTGTTTTTAATTCCGAGCACAGCCCAATGTCTATTAATCACCAAACCTTCAAGAAGCTTCTTGATTTCGTTGGTCTTTTCCCCCACTACTTTGTAGGTTCCAATGCTGACCTTCCGATAGTTGGCGGTTCTATTCTTTCCCACGACCATTTCCAAGGCGGAAATTACACCTTTGCAATGGCAAAGGCACCCGTTGAAGAAACCCTTACATTTGAGGGCTTTGAAGATGTTAATGCAGGAATTGTTAAATGGCCTATGTCGGTTATTCGTTTGTCTAACCCCAACCCCGACCGTTTAATTGCCCTTGCTTGTAAAATTCTTGATGCTTGGAGAGGTTATACCGACGCTGACGCATTTATTTTTGCTGAGACCGACGGTGAGCCTCACAACACCATTACCCCCATTGCCCGTAAAAACGGTGATAACTTTGAGCTTGATTTGGTGCTTCGCAACAATATTACCACCGAAGAGCATCCTATGGGCGTTTACCATCCCCACGCCGAGCTTCACCACATCAAGAAAGAAAACATCGGTCTTATCGAGGTTATGGGCTTGGCTGTGTTACCCGCTCGTTTAAAGAACGAAATTGCTTTACTTAAAACCGCTATCTTGGAGGGCAAGGATTTAAGAGCTGATGAGGTTCTTGCAAAACACGCTGACTGGGTAGACGAAATTTCTGCTAAATATACCATTACTGCCAACAATATTGACGAGATTATCGAAAAAGAAATCGGTATTGTTTTTGCCCGTGTTTTGGAACACGCAGGTGTTTACAAGAGAAACCAAGAAGGCAAAAAAGCATTTATCAAGTTCTGCGATAGTGTTAAATAATGTTCATTGATGTTTTGACTCAGGTTGCGGTACTGCTGATTTTAATTTCTTTAGGTGTTATACTGACAAAGCTAAAGATGTTAAGCGGACCCACCATTAAGCAAATGACCGATTTGGTGCTTACCTTTGCCACCCCTTGCGTAATCATCAAATCCTTTATGCGTGAATTTGACGCAAAGCTTATTAAAAGTCTTCTTATAAGTCTTTTGGTTGCGGTCTTAGTACATATAGCCTATATAGTACTTACCTGTATTTTTATACGGGATAATGACAAGGCAAGAGAAAAGGTTTTGCGATTTGCCGCAATTTTCTCTAACTGCGGATTTATGTCGGTGCCTCTTTTAGAAGCCTTACTTGGTGACACAGGTGTTTTCTACGGAACATCCTATTTGGCTATATTTAATGTTCTTATCTGGAGCTACGGTATATTCCTTATGAGCGGTGACCGAAAGGAATTATCGGCAAAGAAGATGATTATAAACCCAGGAATCATCGGTATAACCATTGCACTGCTTGTGTTCTTCCTTAGAATACCGCTAAAAGAAATACCTATTATTTCCGAGCCTATAATTTTCCTTGCCGGTCTTAACACCCCGCTTCCTATGATAATTATCGGTTACCATTTAGCTAACAGCAATCTTTTAAAGGCGCTTACTAATTTCAAAAGTGTTTTCTCAATGGCATTGAAACTGGTTATTTTCCCACTGTTTACGCTATTTTTAATGTATTTCTGCGGTATCAGGGGCGAAATGTTAGTGGCAATTACTATCACTTCCGCCGCTCCCACCGCCGCAATAACCACAATGTTTTCTTCGAAATATGGTGCGGACACTCCGCTTTCGGTTAGTATGGTTTCTTTAAGCACTGTGCTTTCAATTCTCACGATGCCACCTATTATAACACTTGCGCAATATCTTGCATAATTTTATCACCTCGGGCAAAAATAAACCCGAGGTGATTTTTTTATGCAATTAACACAAAAGGAAACAGATTTACTAAAGGACCTTAAAGGTCAAGAAAAGTTGTGCGTTGAGAAATATACAAAGTATTCTTCCCAAGCCCTTGACCCACAACTAAAACAGCTTTTTACCGAGATTGCAAATGTTGAGCAAGGACATTTAAACACAATAACCCAAATCGAGCAAGGAAATACCCCTAACACTTCAAACAGTTCGGGCGGACAGACAATCAACTCCACCTTTGGTGAGACCTACGGTATGGGCGACACACCCGACAAACAGGCCGACTGTTATTTGTGTAGTGATTTATTAGCAGACGAAAAGCATGTTTCCCATCTATACGACACCTGTGTTTTTGAGTTTAAGGACAAGACAATAAGAGATACACTCAACCATATTCAAAAGGAAGAACAGGAACACGGCAAATATATCTACGATTATATGTCAAAAAATAATATGTATTCATAATGATTGTGGCTTCAGCAAAATCAAATTGTAGGATTTGATTTTGCACAACATTCATTTCAATGGATATGAACAAATTTTTCTTGAAATTTGTTACAAAATCAAAGATTTTGTGTCGAAACAAGAATGTTTCGACTAATCATAACCATTATAAAAAAAAAGGGACACTTTCGTGTCCCTCTTTTAATTATTCAGTTACAAACTTGTGGTAAACCTTTTTACCCTTTTTAAGAATAAAGTCAGCCTCAAAGTCTGATTTTTCATACATAGTTGTAGGGTCAGTAACCTTTTGGTCGTTAACACTTACTCCCCCTTGTTGCACCAAGCGTCTACCCTCGCCCTTAGAAGCGGTAAGCTCTGCTTTAACCATTAAATCAAGCACACCGATTTTACCGTCTGTAAAATCACTGTCAGCAATAGTGGTGGTGGGCATATTTTCGTGAGAACCTGCACCAGCAAAAACAGCTCTTGCGGTCTCCTGTGCCTTGGTTGCTTCCTCTTCACCGTGAACAAGCTTTGTAAGCTCGAAAGCCAAAATTTCCTTAGCAGTGTTAAGCTGACTGCCCTCCCAAGAATCCATTTTATCAATTTCCTCAAGAGGCAAGAAAGTAAGCATACGGATACATTTCAAAACATCGCTGTCGCCAACGTTTCTCCAATACTGATAAAACTCATAAGGAGAGGTCTTTTCGGGGTCAAGCCAAACAGCGCCGCCAACAGTTTTACCCATCTTCTTACCCTCAGAGTTAAGAAGCAAGGTAATGGTCATAGCATAAGCGTCTTTGCCAAGTTTTTTACGGATAAGCTCGGTACCGCCAAGCATATTACTCCACTGGTCGTCACCGCCGAACTGCATATTACAGCCATACTCTTTATACAAATGATAGAAGTCATAACTTTGCATTATCATATAGTTAAACTCAAGGAAAGAAAGGCCTTTTTCCATTCTTTGCTTGTAGCACTCAGCTCTTAACATATTATTAACCGAGAACTGAGCGCCAACCTCACGCAAAACATCAATATAATTGAGTTTCAAAAGCCAGTCGGCATTGTTAACCATTTGAGCCTTGTCTTCGCCAAACTCAATAAAACGGCTCATCTGCTTTTTAAAGCAGTCACAGTTGTGTTGAATTTGCTCTGCGGTCATCATTGAACGCATATCTGTTCTGCCCGAAGGGTCACCGATGTGAGCAGTACCGCCACCTATAAGTGCAATAGGCTTATTACCTGCCATCTGCAAACGCTTCATAAGGCAGAGCGCCATAAAGTGACCTACATGCAAACTGTCAGCAGTGGGGTCAAAACCAATATAGAAGGTAGCTTTACCGTTGTTTACAAGTTCTCTGATTTCTTCCTCGTCGGTTACCTGTGCAATAAGTCCACGGGCTACCAGTTCATCATAAATTTTCATTTAAATATTGCTCCTATCCAGTAATTCCTTAGCAGAATTATAAATATTTTCAGTTATTTCTTTACCCGACATTATTCGGGCAATTTCTTTAATTCTGTCTTCTCCCGTTATGGGTGTGACAGTAGTTTTTGTGCGGTCATCACTCACCGTTTTTTCAATAAGCAAATGATTATCCGCCTTTACTGCAATTTGCGCCAAATGGGTTATACAGATAACCTGTCGTTTCTTTGCAACCTCTTTAAGCTTGGTTGCAACCTTGTCTGCGGCAAAACCGCTTATTCCCGCATCAATTTCATCGAAAATCATTGTGGGGATATTGTCTTTATCAACAAGTGCGCTTTTAATTGCCAACATAATTCGGGAAAGCTCACCGCCCGATGCAATTTTTGAAAGGGGTTTTAGCTCCTCTCCCCTGTTAGCAGAAATTAAAAACTCAACATTATCGCAACCGTTTGAAGAATATCTGCCCTTGTCAATTTGGGTGACAAGTCTCACACCCGCCATATTAAGATATTCGAGTGTATCGCAAACATCACGGGTGAAAACCTTTGAAGCCTTGTTTCGGCTGTTTGTCAACGCCTCGCCCTTTAAAACGAGTCTTTCCTTTGCCTTTTCAAGTTCTTCTGCCAACTCGTCGGCACGCTTGTCCGAAAAAGTGATGGTTTCAAGTTCTTGTTGTGCAGACTCCAAAAACTCAAGCATTTTTTCTTCACTATTGCCGTATTTTAACATAAGTCGGTAAAGAAAATCAAGTCTTGCGTTAATTTCGTCGGGATTTTTATAATTTTCCGCCAAATTCTCGGCTTGATTCTTAACCTCAGCCAAGATATCCTCGGCTTTGGAGATTAGTTCATTTATATCAGAAAAGCTTTTTTTGCAAGTTTCATTATCAAGAGCTCCCAAAAATCTTGCGGCAATTTTAAGATTTGTGATAACACCGCCTGTGTCATCATCCCCCGAAAGAATTTGAGAGGTGGTAGAAAACGCCTTTAAGTTCTTTTCAAAGTTCTCTGCAAGTTCCAACTTTTCTTTAAGCTCGGCAATTTCGCCAAGTTTAATATCTGCCGTGCTAAGCTCGTTAATCTGATACTTTAATAGTTCGGTTTTACGCTCTTTTTCGTCCTCGCCCATTTCCAAAGCGGCAAGTTCCTTGCGTATTTTATTAAGCGATTTAAACTCGGCATAATAATCCTTTTTCAAAGCCTCGTTTTCAGCAACAGCATCAATAAAACCGCAGTGTTTTTCAGGGTCTAAGAGTGCCTGACTGTCATGCTGACCGTGGATATTAATAAGCCCTGACGCCACTTGCCTTAAAGAAGCGGCAGTAAAGGGTTTGCCGTTGATTTTAATCAAACCCTTACCACTAAGGCTTAGCCGTCTTGTTATCAGAATATTTCCGTCTTCATCGGGCTCAATCTCATTTTGCTTTAAAAGGTTCAAACTCTCGTCACTAAAATCGCCGAAAAGAGCCGTAACCTCAGCAGTGTCACAACCGCTACGGATTAAATCCTTAGATGTGCGCTCACCCAGAACCGCATTGATAGAATCTATAACAATAGATTTACCTGCACCCGTTTCGCCCGTAAGCACATTAAAGCCGTTTGTTAACTCAATATCACATTTTTCGATAACTGCTATATTTTCAATATGTAAAAATTTAAGCATTTTTTATCTTTCCTAATTCAGAAATAAGGGCTTTTGACTCAGCCTCTGAATGTGTAACAATAATAATGGTATCATCACCCGCAAGGGAACCTAACATCATATCGCCAAACAAAGCGTCAACAGCAACACAAACGCTTGATGCCATACCGGAAAAACATTTGATTACAACATTATTAACCGCGAAATCAAAGTTTTTAACACCGTCAACAAACATTTTTATATAAAGGTTGTCCGAATGTGTGCCACCGGTGGCACGATGGGTTAAATAACGGTAGTTGCCCTTTTCGTCTCTGCCCTTTATGATTTTAAGTTCCTTAATATCACGGGAAACAGTAGACTGGGTCACCTGAAAGCCTAAAGCCTCTAACCCTTGCTGTAAATCCTCTTGAGTGATTAAAACATTATTTTCAATCAGTTCTAATAATTTTTGCTGTCTTATTTGCTTCAACTTTACATACTCCTTGTGTCTTTAAATTTATATGATAAGGTTTTGTAAAATGAACGGTTATTTAGTCTTATCAATTTCACAAAATCGGGAGATTTCTTGATTTGAATTTCGGTATAAGGTTTCACGGAAGCTACCTTTCTTCCGTCTATTGTGAGATAAATCTCGGTGCGTTTTTTTGAAAACGCCTTTAACTTAATGTTTGCATTTGCAGACATCAGTATCGGCTTTGCCGCCAAGGAATGAGAGCAAATAGGTGTGATACACATAGTCTGCATAAGCGGGTCGATTATGGGTCCGCCCGCCGACATTGAATAAGCTGTTGAGCCTGTCGGTGTGGAGATTATCAGTCCATCAGCTCTGTAGCTTATGCTATCCCCCGCAACAATGGCTGAAATATCTATAATTCTGGAAATAAAGCCGCTTGTGATAACTGCATCATTTAATGCGGTGTATTCACCAAGCATTTTTGAATTTTCAAAAACCGAAACATTAAGCATCATTCGTCTTTCGGTAAAATAATCGCCTGTTTTAAGTTTGGAAATGAGTTCTAACTCGTTTTGCTCCAAGTTTGCAAGGTAACCCATTCTACCTGCATTTATTCCGAGAACAGGCTTATCATATTTTGCCGCAACCTTGGCGTAACGCATAATAGTTCCGTCGCCACCGATAGTAATTATCACATCAGCTAATTTGAAAATTTCTTCCTCGGGTGCGGGGGTGAAACCTGCCGCAACGATAGTATCTGGGATATAGGCTGTTATGCCCTCATTTTTCAGAATAACGGCGAGTTTTTCAACCACCTCGCTGCAACCGGGTTTATCTAAATTAGGTAAAACCGCAACAGTCATAAGCGTTCTCCTTTCTTAGTTTAGTGCTTCATAGGATTTACCCACGACTTCCTCTGCAGAAAAATCGTTGCTTTCCAAATCCTCATCTTTTCTTATATAACATAAGTATTCAATATTTCCCTCGGGTCCCTTAACGGGTGAAAAATCAAGTCCCAAAAGAGAAAACTTGTTTTCTACCAAGAGATTCATTATCTTTTCTATAACGGCAATATGTACGCTCTTTTCACGCACAACACCCTTTTTGCCAACATTTTCTTTTCCCGCCTCAAACTGAGGTTTAATAAGGCAAACTGCCGTGCCCTTATCCTTTAAAAGAGTTCTCATAACGGGTAAAATCAGAGAAAGGGATATAAAAGAAACATCAACCGAAGCAAAATCCAAATCCTCAGGGATTTCCTCTTTGGTAACATACCTGAAATTTGTTCTTTCAAGGTTTACTACCCTCTCATCAGTTCTCAGCTTCCAGTCAAGCTGACCGTAGCCAACATCAATAGCGTAAACCTTACTGGCGCCGTTTTGAAGCATACAGTCGGTAAAACCGCCTGTTGAAGCACCGATATCGGCACAAACAAAACCGTCAAGACTAATCGGGAAAACCTTCATTGCCTTTTCAAGTTTTAATCCGCCTTGGCTTACATATTTTAAAGCCTGACCTCTGACCTCAATAACATCATCGGGTTTTACTGTGTTTCCCGCTTTGTCCGACTTTTGGTTATTTACATAAACTATACCCGCCATTATAAGGCGTTTTGCTTTTTCACGGCTTTCGGCAAAGCCACCCTCTACCAAAGCCACATCAAGTCTAACCTTAGCCATTGTTTACCTCATTTACCATTCCTTTTGCATCTAATTTGCAAATACTTAGTGCCTCAGTTGTATCCATTTGAGGAACAAACTCGTTTTCAACCGCACAAATCTTAAATTTACCCTTAAATCCGTTTTGCAAGAGTAAAGCCGACAAATGCTCACCTATACCGCCGCTCTTGACAGTTTCCTCGAAAACATAAATTTCCTCGAAATCTTTAAGGGTGTTTACCAAATCATTATTCAAGGGATAAATTTTATTTAGTTTTACAATATTAACATCAGTCTCGCTCTTAGCCTCTAAAGCCTCGCTGAAAAGTCTGCCATAGGTAACAATAGCTTTTTTGCTTTGTCCTTGTACCACGCTGAAATCGAAGGTAAAATCAACATCACCGCAAGGCTTTTCGCAACCTCTCGGGTATCTAATTGCGAACATTCCGTCCTTTTCAGCAGTAAATTTAATTCTATATTCAAGTTCCTTGTAACTTGAGGGGGAAAATACTGTCATTTCAGGGATACAGGTAAGATAAGAAACATCAAAAAGACCTTGGTGACTCTCACCGTCCTCACCCACGATACCCGCTCTGTCAACAAGCAGTCTTAATGGGAATTTACCAATTGCGGCATCGTGAATTATCTGGTCAAAGCCACGCTGCAAAAATGAGGAATAAACCGCAAAATAAGGCTTTAAGCCTTGCGAAGCTAAAGCGGCGCCAAAGCAAACACCATGACCCTCGGCAATGCCGACATCGAAAAATCTTTGTTTATATTCGGTTGCAAAATTTTCTAAACCTGTGCCCTCGGTCATAGCGGCTGTTATAGCACATATTTTCCCATCGGTTTTAGCTAAATCACAAAGGGTATTTCCCGCAACCGAAGAAAAATTAAGTTTCTTATTGCTATCCGCACCCGTATCAATATCAAAAGGAGAAACGCCGTGATAGTTTTTAGGACTGCTCTCAGCAAACTTGTAGCCCTTGCCCTTGGTTGTAACAATATGAACGAGCGAAGGTCGGTTATAACTTTTGGCTATTTTTAAAATAGACTCTATACCCTCTATATCGTGACCGTCAACAGGTCCTAAATAATTATAGCCTAAAACCGAGAAAAGATTACTGCGATAAAGCGCATTTTTAAAGCCTTCCTTGATTTTATATACAATACTGTTAAGTTTTCTTCCTATAAAGGGAATTTTTAAAAGAAACTGACTGAATTTATCCTTAAAAGTGTGGTAATTCGAGCGGTTTCTCATTTTTGTAAGAGTACGAGCCAGCGCCCCCACATTTTTGGAAATAGACATCTTATTGTCATTTAAAACAACAATAAATTTAGCATTTGAGGCACCAGCATTGTTAAGTCCCTCATAAGCCATACCGCCCGTGAGCGCACCGTCGCCAATAACAGCAATGGCTGTGCCATCTTGTCCCAAAAGTTTTTTAGCTTTATAAATTCCGAAAGCGGCAGAAATGGAATTACTGCTGTGACCCGTTATAAAGGGGTCGTGCTCACTCTCGGTGGGTCGCATAAAACCCGATAGACC
>JAZSDI010000003.1:0-2261 GCA_045531045.1 Acutalibacteraceae bacterium
GCTAAGGACGCTATGGAGACGGTGCGTTACGCCGAAAGCGTTATGAAAAACCGTTAGTGGCGGCGGGATCTCTCAAAAGAAGGACATCCTACGAAAAACGCAACACCGTTTAAGGTTTAAAAGCTCCCCTATGATGGGCAATGTCATTAAGTTAAGATATTGCGAATAGGGAAAAACAAAGAAAAAACACACTTAGGACTGAGAAACAGTTTTAAGTGTGTTTTTTTATGTAAAAAAGGCATAAGGAAAAAGCCGATTAAAAAAATCAGCAAAAAGTACTGTACAAAATAGAAAACTTATGCTACTCTGTAAAGGAAGCTAACCGCATATTTAGTGGTTAAATTCCGAGGTCTGCTTCTGCCGGGTCGAATAGGTGAAACATTCTTTTGGATAAGAGCTTCTAAATTAGGTGGAGATATATTTCCAAGAAATAGTTGTCTGCAAAGATGTACCGCAACTGTAAAATTAGCTTTGTATACATATTTAGTATTAAGCTTTTGAACAATTACGTGCGAGGTAATGAGTTCGGTGAAGTTGTACATAATGAGCTTTGCATATATTTCTTGGCAAATAAACTCCACCTTTTTTGAATGAAAATGTAACAAACCTACTGTATACTTAAGTTCTCTAAAAGAGGTTTCAATTCCCCAACGCATAGCATAAAGCTTTTTGAGTTCTGTGGGAGGAAAATGCACTGAATCCAAATTGGTAATAACTGTTTCGTAAGCAGAGTCGGTAATTTTAAAACGAACAATACGAAAAGGAAGCTTGTAAAACACAGTCGGCTCAAATTTACGGTTGGTTTTCGGCAAAAAATCAAAGGTTACTGTAGAAGGAATAAAACGGTATTGGTTTGAATTTTTACACAATTCCTTAATTTCATTGGTTTGTTTTGTAGTTAAAGATAAATTAATAACGGTATCAAATTCGGGAAAATCAGGCAAATTTAATCCCGAAGCAATACCACTCACGCTACGAATATCTTTAATTCTAATAAGAAACTTCCAACCTTTCTCCTGAATATGAGCCATTAGATTGTAGTTTTCGTAGCCCCTATCAGCAATTACAATAGCATTTTGCGTGTTAGAACGATCAACCATAGAACAAAGAGATCTTCTTTCATTCATTTCCCTGTCACCACCTAAAGCAACATCTTGGTATGTATGTTGAAGTAGGTCATACATAGCATCCAAATGAAATACATTGTACGGAGATTGACCATTTGTGCCATCGTAATGAGATTCAATATGAGCGGGATTATGAGGTATTTTAAAGTCAGAACCATCTGCTGCAAATAAACGAAAGCCTTTGTAAAGCTTAGCGGAATCAGTTTTCTTTACAAATAAATCAAATAGTGCAGGAAAAGCATAAGAGTTTAATTTACTTCTCTGTTGTACAAAAGCAGATGAAGAAGCAGAATTAAGAGAACAATTAAAGTATCTTAGTAATTCATTTGTTAAGGTGCCACCTTGCATAGAAAGTAAAATTGAAACAACCTTTTTTAGAGGAAGTTTTCTGTTTCTTGAAAAATCCTTTTCAGGATTAGAAGAAAACATCCAAGAAACATCACAAAGTTGCGAGATGGAATTATCAAGTTTCCTCTTGATTGTACGGATATTATTATTCATAAATACGACTCCTTGTAAATAGATTTGAGATACTTCTATTTACAAGGGATTTTTATCGTGCGAAGCCGATAAAAATCCGCACATTTTGTTCCATTTGTCAAGTGTTTTTTGAAAAAACTTTAAAAATTGTTACAAAAAAAATCGAACCTCACAAAATGTGAAGTTCGATTTTTCTTAACTTAATGACATTGCTCATTCGAGGGGTCGTTTTTATAAGTCGTTTTTATAAGTATAAGAGCTACATTACATAGAGACCGACGACTATGGGCTTGATGGGGGCGTCGACGGTGCCGCCGTTTCTGATGCGGATGGTAAGAGAGTCGACGCTGGACACCTTTGCCTCAAAATCCTTCGCTTTGTATGTGTCGGTTATTTTATTTGCAGTATATACTGCTCCGCCACCGCTGGAAATATCAACGGATGCGTTATTTATAGTGCCTGTGGAATCTTCGGCTAAGGAAATGGTGCCGTAAAGCATAGAATACTGTCTGTTAAGCTCAAAGGTGATCACGACGCTTCCGGTGCTGTCGTAGGAGATGGCGCAACCATAATCATACGTCTTACCGCTCTTGTCGGCAACGGGGGCTTTTTCGATGACTGCTCCCAAAGGCTGAAAGTCGGAGGCCAAGCGGT
>JAZSDI010000063.1:0-2185 GCA_045531045.1 Acutalibacteraceae bacterium
CTCCCAAGGGGGTTGATTTAAAACACGAATACCTTTGCCGTACTCCGAGGCATTTTTAAGCACCTCGTTTGTGCTGATTTTTTCAATAATTTCAGAGTAATTACGGTCTAAATCAAAATAGTCTCGCCATATATTTTCAAACTCTTTTTCATTTACATTGTATAAAACAACCTGACCGTTTTCTAAAATCTCAAGTTCTAAATATCGGTTACAGGCAACTCCGCCCCATCTGCCGTTTGCAAGTTCCTCAAAACGAAAAGCCTGACCGCAGTCAAGGGTCTGGGAAAGGGAAAAGGGGTCGCTGAGTTTCAGATATGTATTGTTATTTTTAAATTCGGCTTTAAACATTTTTTCACCTCTTCAAGTTGAATTATACAATTTTTGTGTTATAATGTAAACAGTAAAATATAGGAGAAAAATTATGCGTGAGGATATTTGCACTATACCGATTAGTGAAATTTTTGAAGAAAATGACGGTTGCCCCATCTGCAGAATGTACGAAAGGGCAGAGAAAAGAATAGTCGAATACATTTTGGGCGACGCCATGATGGAGCCTGATGTTAGAATTGCCACTAACAAGGTGGGCTTTTGTCAGCATCATTATGATAAAATGCTTTCAACTCGTGGAAGACTGCAATTAAGTTTAATGCTTCAAACCCATATCGACGAAATCAACAAGGGTGTTTTTTCTAAAAATGTTTTTGTTCCTGCAAATAAAAAGTCAAATAAGGCCAAAAAAATATCGGAATCTTGTTTCATTTGCGATAAAATTGAGTTTGGTTTGAGCCGAATGATTGAAACCATATACCGCACCTATGAAACCGAGCGTGATTTCAGAGAAATGTTTAACTCTCAACCTCAGTTTTGTCTGCCCCATTTTGAGCGTTTGGTGGCTGAGTTTGACAAGAAAAAGATGAGAAAATACGGCAGTGAGTTTTTGCAAAATCTCACCCGTATAACGAGCGATTATTCCAAGACTCTTTATGATGATATTTCGGAATACTGCACCCTTTACGACTACCGTGCAAGGGATGAGAAAAAGGCAAGTGTTGAGGTTTTAAATTCGGTAGAAAACACCGTAAATTTCTTAACAGGCAGGAGAGGCGAGTAATCGAGTTTTCCACACTTTTAGTTTACATAACACCAAAAAATAACGCAAAAGTTGATAAACTTCAACGATTTCAAGCCACTTAATAGACTTTTCAACCGAGTTATCCACATTTTTTATGTTAACCTGAATAAAAATTCCTTTTAATGGTAAAAATAAAATCACAACCTAAAAAGGAGAAAAAATGATGGTTAAAGGCGTTAGCAAAAGGGTGATAGAGGTAAATAATACGGGAAACAAATTTTTTGAAAAAATCGTAATTTATGTAACCCCTGAATACGGTAATTTATCTGCCGGTCAACTCAAAAAAGCGGCGGACAGTTTGTTTTTAGGCTTTAAGGATACGCCCTATTCCTCAAGACCGACGGTCAGACGAATGAGAAAACGCAAAAGAAGGATAATTTTTGCGTCTTCGGTTGGTTTTTTGCTCGTTGTTGGGGCGCTTCTTTTGATTATTTTGTGAACAAATTTTAAAAAAAGCGGGAGAACGGCTTTGTTCTCTTGCTTTTTTTGTTTTTGTGGAATATAATGTAATTAAATATTTTAATTGGAGTATATTATGAAGAGTTTATTTAAGGACTCAGCCAAGCTTTTCGGCAAAACCTTGCTTGTAAGTTTGCTGTGCTTTTTTGTTGTCATATCGGTTATGGTAATTTCGGTTGGTTTCTTTGCCGAACCTGCGGGATATTATGTTACAGGCACCAAAGACGGTAAGGCGGAAAATTTATATACCTACTATACCGCTGACGGTGAAGACACTAAATACGAGGCTTATGAAAAACAGGGCTACACTTTGGAAAAAGCCGAAATTAAATTAGTGCCCGAAGCTAAGAAAAAGGGAAGCTTTGTTTTGGCCCAGATTTTGTGTATCGGCATTTTGGGTATATTTATATATCCCCGCCTCTGGGAAAGAGGATATAAGGACAGAAATTTGGCACAAACCGGAAATATCGTGGGTGACCAATGGAGAGGTCTGAAACTCGGACTTATTGCAATTATACCTTGGGTTGCGGCAATTTTAGTGCTTTGGGGGGTAAAGGGCTTTGCGGTTTCGCTTTTGATGTTTGCGTCACCTAT
>JAZSDI010000008.1:0-4571 GCA_045531045.1 Acutalibacteraceae bacterium
TGATAGACCCGCCGAGACCTGAGGCTAAAAAGGCGGTTGAAGAGTGTCTTAAAGCGGGAATAAAACCTGTTATGATAACGGGTGACCATGTTATAACCGCTTCGGCTATAGCTAAGGCTTTAGGCATTATGAAGGACGGCGATTTAGCAATAACGGGTGCTGAGCTTGATGCTATGAGCGAGGCTGAGCTTGACAGTAAGATTACAAAAATTTCGGTTTATGCCCGTGTTTCTCCCGAAAATAAAATCCGTATTGTAAAGGCTTGGCAAAGAAAAGGTCAGGTAGTTTCAATGACGGGTGACGGCGTTAACGATGCTCCCGCACTTAAAGCGGCGGACATTGGCTGTGCTATGGGAATTACCGGTACCGATGTTGCAAAAAGCGCTTCGGATATGACCTTGACTGACGACAATTTTGCAACAATAGTTGACGCTGTGAGAGAGGGTAGAGGTATCTACGCCAACATTAAAAAGGTTGTTGCTTTCTTACTTGGTACTAACATCGGCGAGGTTATAACCGTTTTCATTGCAATGCTTTTGTGGCACAAAACACCCTTGCTTTCAATGCAACTTTTGTGGATTAACCTTGTAACCGACTCACTTCCTGCAATAGCACTTGGTATGGAGCCTGTTGAAAAGAATATTATGAACGAAAAACCCCGCCCCAAAACCGAGGGAATTTTTGCTCACGGATTAGGTGTAAGGGTTGTGCTTCAAGGCTTTATGTTTGCACTTTTAACCTTAGTTGGTTTCTGGTATGGTGAAAAAATAACGGGCAGTCTCGAAGTGGGACAGACAATGGCATTTATGATTTTGGCGCTTTCACAAATTGTGCAAAGCTTTAATATGCGTTCTAACCGTTCACTCTTTAAAATCGGACCCTTCACAAACAAGAAACTAAACGGTGCGGCATTAATTTCTTTGGTGCTTGTTTTAATCGTTTTGTTCACACCTGTTCGTGTGGCTTTCGGTTTGGAACTTTTGCCTGTGGGTCTTTATCTCTTGGCTTTGGCACTCATTTTGGTGCCTTTGGTTGTTATGGAAATCTTTAAGCTTATAGGTTTTATTAAAAATAAGGCATAATAAAAAAGAGTAGCTTTTGCTACTCTTTTTTTATATCTCAGGTTTAAATGTTGGCATTAATTGAAGCTTGAATAGATTTGCTTTGTGTTTTCTGTCAATAAGTTCTTTAATTTCGGGGTCCTCGCAAACCCCTGTGCGGATATATTTATCTAACACAGCGTAGGTAAAGCCTAAATTCTCTTCGTCGGTTTTACCGCAAAGACCGTCAATAGGAACTTTTTCAACCAAATCCCCAGGCAAACCTAATAAATGACCTATTTCTTTTACCTCGGCAACAGTCAGGTTAGACAAAGGGGAGAAGTCGCCCACCGAGTCACCGTAACGGGTGGAGTATCCAACCCAGTCTTCGGACAAATTGCAGGTGTTAACAACTCTTCCGTTGTTGCTTTGACTAATAGCGTAAAGCACTGTCATACGAACTCTTGGCGGAATATTTGTTACGGTTTGAGGGGTAATTTCCATATCCTTTGGCAAGGCTGATTTAAGTGCCTCAACCGTTTCACCAATGTTGACTGTAAAATATTTAATTCCAAGATGATTTACAAGCTTTAAAGAACAGTCAATATCCGCTTGCTCGCCCTTTGGCATAAGCACACCGATAACCCTGTCTTTTCCAAGAGCTTCAACACAAAGTGCGGCAGCAACCGAACTGTCCTTCCCGCCCGAAATACCGATAACTGCGTTGCAGTCAGGTCCGTTATTTTTGAAAAAATCGCGTATCCATTCTACGCATTCGTTTTTAATTTTTAAAGCGTCAAACATACTTTTCCTCCAAGTTTCAATATCTATATTTTAAGACTTTTTTAAATGTTTGTCAATGTGTTAAAAATTAAATATATTTGCTTGAAAAGTCTGGTCTTTTGTGGTACAATAAATCAATAATGGCGTTACCCTATTTTTAAAGGAGAATAACACTTGAAAAACCTTGAATTTGACAATATTTTCCCCACAGTTCAGTGGGATTATATACATAAAATTTCAGCCCTTTTGCCGTCAGTTTACGGGGATAATCCAAAGGCGTGTGTGGTGACCTTCGGTTGTCAGCAAAATGTCAGCGACTCAGAAAAATTAAAGGGTATGCTTTTTGCCTGTGGATATACTATTACCGAGGATATAAACGAAGCTGATTTTATGATTTTCAACACCTGTGCTGTGCGAGGTCACGCTGAGGACAGAGTTTACGGAAACATCGGTAATGTAAAAGCCCTTAAAAAAGAAAAACCGAATTTAATTGCCGCAATTTGCGGTTGTATGGCTCAACAGCAAAGTGTTGCTGACAAAATCAAAAAAAGTTATCCTTATATGGATATTGTTTTCGGAACTCAGATGTTCCACCGTTTGCCTGAATTTATTTATAAACGGCTAAACGGAAGCAAGAGGATTTTTGAACTAACCCTTGATGACAAACCGATAGTTGAGGAAATCCCAGTGAAAAGGGATAGAGTAACTACAGGTTGGCTTCCCATTATGTACGGTTGCAATAATTTCTGCACCTACTGTATTGTGCCTTATGTGAGAGGGCGGGAACGCTCCCGTGAGCCCGAAAAGGTTTTAGCCGAGGCTCGGGAAATGATAGCAAACGGTTGCAAGGAAATAACTCTTCTTGGTCAAAATGTAAACTCATATGGTAAGGGCGGAGCCCACGGTGTGAACTTTGCAAAACTTGTAAGACAAATTAATGACCTTGATGGTGATTTTGAAATTAAGTTTATGACCTCTCACCCGAAAGACTGCAGTATTGAATTGCTTGACACTATTCGGGATTGCAAAAAGGTCAGCCGTCATTTGCATTTGCCCTTCCAGTCGGGCAGTAGCAGAATATTAAAACTTATGAACCGCTACTATGACCGTGAGCAATATTTAAACCTTGTGAAAGAGGCTAAAAAACGAATTCCCGACATTAAACTCACAAGCGATGTTATTGTCGGTTTCCCTGGTGAGACTTATGAGGACTTTAAAGAAACCTTGAGTCTTATAAAGGAAGTGGAGTTTGAGTCGCTGTTTACCTTTATTTATTCGCCACGAGGTGGCACCCCTGCGGCCCAGATGCCAGACCCTGTTTCCCGAGAGGAAAAAGGAAAATGGTTTGATGAGCTTTTAGAGCTTCAAGATAATATACAAAACAAAAAAAGAGGTATTTAAAATGGACGTAATTAAGGCTGTAAGAGAACTTGGCAAGGCAATTCAACAGGATGAGCGTTTTATTCGCTATGCTAAGGCTCGTTTAGAAAACGATAACAACCAAGAACTTCAGGCTGCTATCGGCAAATTCAACATTATCCGTATGGATATGGACAGAATAATGAGTTCTGAGGAAAAAGACGAAAACAAAATTAAAGAGTTAAACGAAGAGCTTCGCCGTGTTTACGGTGAGATTATGTCTGCTCCCGCTATGGTTGAGTATAACACCGCTAAGGTTGAACTTGACCAGATGATGAGCGAAATTAACACAGTTATCACAAAGACTTTAGAGGGCGAAGACCCCGAGACCTGCGAAACTGCTGCCGCTTGTACAGGTAGCTGTTCCACTTGCGGTGGTTGCCACTAATTCTTAAGTTCAAGACAAAAGGAGGTTAAAAAATGGCGGAATTGTCCCCAATGATGAAACAGTATTTTCAAATAAAAGCCGAAAATCCGGATAGCATACTCTTCTTCAGAGTGGGCGATTTTTACGAAATGTTTTTCGAAGACGCCAAAGTTTCCTCCGAAGAATTGGATTTGGTTTTAACGGGTAAAGACTGCGGTCAGGAAGAACGGGCACCTATGTGCGGTGTGCCTTTCCACAGTTGTGACGCTTATATCAGCCGTCTGGTTGCAAAGGGTCACAAGGTTGCAATTTGCGAACAGGTTGAAAACCCTGCCGAAGCCAAGGGTATTGTAAGGCGTGAGGTTGTAAGAATTATCACCCCCGGTACTGTAATTGAAGACAGTATGCTTGATGAGGGACTAAATAACTATCTTGCGTGTTTGTGCTCTTTTGAAAAGACCTACGGCTTTTGCTTTACTGACGCTTCAACTGGTGAGTGCTTTGTAATTGAACTGGGTGTGGAGAATATCCAAACACGCATTATCGAACAGATAAGCCGTTTTAAACCAAGCGAAATTCTTTTAACTGCCGATGTTGTTAAAACCAACAAGGCGCTTGATTTGTTCTTAAAAGAAAATTATACAGGTACGGTGACATTAAGGGAAGAAATTCAGATTTCTCCCATACATACAAGTGCTTTAATATTAAAGCATTTTAATATCATCAGCACCGAGAATTTAGGTTTAAAAGAAAACAGTGCCGTTTCGGGTGCTTTGGGCGGTATTATAACCTACCTTTACGAAACGGGTGTCAGCGGTAATATTTCGGTTAAAAAGGTCAACATTTATTCAGAAGACGAATATATGCGCCTTGATATGACCGCTATAAGAAACCTTGAAATAAGCGAGACAATGCGTTCAGGCTCCAAAAAAGGCTCACTTTTATGGGTTATGGATAAAACC
>JAZSDI010000073.1:0-4172 GCA_045531045.1 Acutalibacteraceae bacterium
GGCTGTTATGGTATACTATATATGTCAGCAGCTCCGCTTCTTTTTGCGAAGAAGGGAGTAAAAATTGAATCTTTTTGACGCAATTTATGCAAGACAATCGGTTGACAGGATAGACAGCATATCCGTGGAAAGTCAAATCGAATTTTGCAAAAAGGAAGTGACAGGAGAAAGTTATAAAGTTTATACCGACAAGGGTTATAGTGGTAAAAACATAGATCGCCCTGCATTTCAAGACTTGTTACGTGATATAGAGGCGGGTAAAGTAAACCGTGTTATCGTTTACCGTCTCGACCGTATCAGTCGCTCAGTTCTTGATTTTGCCAATTTGATTGAAGTATTTCAAAAGAACCGCGTCGACTTTGTCAGCACAATGGAGAAATTTGATACTTCAACACCTATTGGCAAGGCCATGCTGATGATAGTAATGATCTTCGCACAGCTTGAGCGTGAGACCATTCAGCAGCGTGTTATTGATGCCTATTCTTCCCGTAGCAAACGAGGCTTTTATATGGGCGGCAGAGTACCGTTTGGATTTGAACTGGTTGAAACAACCATAGAAGGAATACGAACAAAAATGTATAAGCCAATTGAGGAAGAAGCAGAAGTTATCAGATTAATATTTTCAATGTATGCAAAGCCTCAAACCTCGTTCGGTGATGTTATGCGCTATTTGGAAGAGCACGGCATACGAAAGCGTGACGGCAAACTCTTTAATCGGAGCCGTTTGCGTGATGTGATAATCAACCCTGCGTATGTAAAAGCCGACTATCAGCTTTATGAGTTCTTTAAGGCGCAAGGCACAAACATTGTCAATACCCCAAGTGATTTTATCGGTATAAACGGAGCGTATCTTTATTCGGGAGATAATCTTAAGCGTAAAACAATATCCTTAGTAGGACACACATTGGTTTTGGCTCCCCACGAGGGGCTCGTCGATTCAGCAACATGGATTAAATGCCGTTCTAAGTGTTTAAACAACCAAAGCGTTGCACGGCCCATCAAGGCAAAAGCAACCTGGCTTGCAGGTAAAATCAAATGTGCCAACTGCGGATATGCTTTAACCGCTAAGATTTATAAATGCAAAACTAAGTCCGACAACCGTTATTATCTCTGCACAAACAAATATCACGCCGGTGGATGTCATTTTGGCTCACTGGATGCTGATGTTGTAGATGATATTGTATTCAAAGAAATGCAGAAGAAATTAGCGGAATTCGAGACACTGTCAAAGAAAAAGCAGGACGGCTGTAACCTGCAAGTTATAGAACTTAAAACGCGTATAGAAGAGATTGACAAAGAAATATCCTCTTTGCTCGAAAAAATCTCCGCGGCAAATGACACAGTAATGCAGTACATAAATAACCGCATTTCTGAGCTTGATGCCGAAAAGAAAGAACTTGATGCCGAGATTGTTTCATTAGAGAGTAACCGCACAAATGATGTGGGAGAAATCAGCGGATATTTTGAGCATTGGGATGAACTGTCGGTGAGCGACAAAATCACGGTGGTTGACTGCCTGATAGAGCGCATAACCGCCTCAAAAGAAAGCATTGAAATCAAGTGGAAGATATAAAAAATTAAGTCGCAAAAGCATTTCACCATTGTTGTTCTGGTGAAGCTTTGAGGCTTACAACCGATAAGCTGAACGAAAAGAATTTCTACGCCTTTAACCCCGGTTTTGATACAAAACCTTGCAAAACAAACGGCGATAAGCTTTGTTAAATATGAAAGCACCCTGAAAAGGGTGCTTTTTCTACTTTAAAGTTTGTATAATTTGGAAATTTGTATTGAAAAGTGGGTTTTGATAAGTTAAAATATAAATACATGTGATTTTTTCTTTTAAGGTGATGCTTCAATGAAAAAGATATTATCAATAATTTTGGCTGTTATATTAATGGTTTCGATAATGCCTCTTGGCGCAATTACTGCAAGTGCGGCAACAAGTGGCACCACAGGTGACTGTACCTGGACCCTTGACGGCACGGTTCTTACCATCAGCGGTAACGGTGCGATGGGAAAGTATGGTTCTTATTCAATTTTACCGTGGGGTACTGAAATAACCGAAGTAATAATTGAAGACGGTGTTAAAAACCTAGGTAGTTATGCATTTTGTGATTGTGGAAACCTTACAAGTATAACTATTCCCGATAGCGTAACAAGTATAGGTGAGTATCCATTTTCAAACTGCCATAACTTTAAAGATGTATATATAACAGATATCGGTGCGTGGTGTAATATAGATTTTGAGGATTATAGTTCAAATCCACTTTTATCTGCAGAGAATCTTTATTTAAATAATCAACTTGTAACCGAACTTGTGATACCGCAAGGCGTAACTAAAATATCTGAGCATGCATTTTTGGATTGTGATAGCATAATAGATATAACAATACCCGATAGTGTTATAACCATTGGCCAAGAGGCGTTTTATCATTGCGTTAGCCTTACAAGTGTAACAATCCCTGATAGTGTTGTAAGCATTGGTCAAGGGGCTTTCAGGTATTGCGATAGCCTTAAAAGCATAATTTTGCCTTTTACGGGAAATAAAGCTGACGGCACGGGCGAAACTCGCTTTTCTTTTATTTTTGTCGAAATACCAGCATCATTAAAAACGGTGACTATAACAAAAAGTATAGGTGAAGAAGCGTTTTATAATTGCGATACCCTTACAAGTGTAACAATCGGTGCGAATGTTGAAAGTATAGGTGATTATGCATTTTATGATTGCGAAAACCTTACCAATATGATAATTGCCAATGGTGTTACAAGTATTGGTTATAAAGCGTTTTATAATTGCAGTAGCCTTGAAAGTGTAACAATACCTAATAGTGTTACAAGTATCGGCAATAATGCATTTGAAAGTTGTGATAACCTTACCAATGTGATAATAGGTAATGGCGTTACAAGTATTGGTTATGGGGCATTTCTTTGGTGCAAAAGCCTTGAAAATATAATAATACCTGATAGTGTAACAAGTATAGGAGAGTGGGCATTTGCTGAATGCTCTAGTCTTACAAGTATAACTATTGGTAAAGGCATTAAAAGTATAGGTGAGTTCGCATTTTCAAACTGTGTTATACTTAAAGAAGTATATATAACAGATATCGTTGCTTGGTGCAATATAGATTTTGAATATTATGATTGAAATCCGCTTTTATGTGCAGATAATCTTTATTTAAACAATCAACTTGTAACCGAACTTGTGCTACCACAAGGTGTAACTAAAATATCTGAGTATGCATTTTTGGATTGTGACAGTCTTATAAGCGTAACAATTCCAGATAGCGTTACAAGCATAGGAATGTCTGCCTTCGGACAATGTGATAATTTGACAAGCATAACTTTACCTTTTATTGGGGAAAGAGCTGACGGTACGGGCGCAACTCATTTTTCTTTTATTTTTGGCGGAAATTCGCCTGATAATTGGGGCTACGCTCCATCATTTGATTCCGTAATTATAACGGAAGGTTGTGAAAATATAGGTAGCAAAGCATTTTATTGTTGTTCTATCAAAAATATAATAATCCCCGATAGCGTAACAAATATAGGTGAGTTTGCATTTTATAGATGTTATGACCTTGAAAGTGTAACAATCGGCGAAGGCGTTACAAGTATAGGCGATTATGCATTTTATGATTGCTCAAGCCTTACAAGTGTAACAATCCCTGACGGTGTTACGAGTATAGGCTATGAAGCGTTTTATTCTTGCGAAAGCCTTACAAGTGTAACAATTGGTAATGGTGTAACAAGTATAGGTAATTCAGCATTTTATGGTTGCACAAGCCTTACAGATGTAATTATAGGTAATGGAGTAACAAGTATAGGATCTTCTGCGTTTAGTGGTTGCAAAAACCTTACAGATGTAATTATAGGTAATGGTGTTACAAATATAGGATTTTATGCGTTTATTGGTTGCAATAACCTTACTGATGTATGGTATTCAGGAAGTGAATCCGACGCTAAAAAGATTGATATTGATAGTGGTAATACTGTTTTGACTAATGCTAATTGGCATTATAACACCTGTGAAGGTGATGAACATAGGTATTCATTTGATTGTGACGAAATTTGCAACAATTGTGAATGGATAAGAGAAACTACTGAAAATCATAGTTATGATACTCAAAAGTTTGATAACTCGAATCATTGGTATGAGTGTATTTGCGGTAAAA
>JAZSDI010000037.1:0-20188 GCA_045531045.1 Acutalibacteraceae bacterium
GGTGAGGTTTTAATTGAGGTTTCAATCCCGTTTATAACAAGGGATATGATTAATAGCTTTGAAAACCTTAATGGCTCGGCTACTATTGAAGATGTTATCAAAAAAGGATTTATGCTTGTCGGTTTGGCTCTTGTTTCTCTTTGCTGCGGCGGTATTGCCGCACTTACTTGTGCTAAAGCATCTGCAGGTTTTGCTAAAAACTTGCGTCAAGATATGTTTTCAAAGGTTCAAAGCTTTTCTTTTAAAAATATAGATAAATTTTCTTCGTCATCTTTGGTTACCCGTCTTACAACTGACGTAAATAACGTTCAGATGTCTTATATGATGATTATAAGAACTGCAGTCAGAAGCCCTATGAACTTTATCTTCTCAATTATAATGGCATATATTATGGGCGGCGCTTTAGCTACAACATTTGTTGTGGTAGTTCCTATCTTGATTTTTGGGCTTTTAATGGTTGCAAGGAAAGCTATGCCTGCATTCAGAAGAGTGTTTAAAAAATATGACCGCTTGAATGAATCTATTGAAGAAAATGTTCGTGGTATGCGTGTTGTTAAAGGTTTTTCTCGAGAAAATTTTGAAAAGCAAAAATTTCAGAAAGCCGCTGACGATATTACTCAAGATTTTACAAAGGCTGAACGAATTGTGGCATTTAACGGACCTTTAATGCAGTTTTGTATGTATTTTAATATGATATTCATCTTAACTGTTGGCTCATTTTTGGCAATTTCTTCGGGTGGCGCAAAGCTTAAATACGGTGAAATTTCGGCAATGCTTACTTACGGTGTGCAGATTTTAATGTCACTTATGATGCTTTCAATGATTTATGTTATGATTACTATTTCGTTGGAATCTATGAAGCGTATCTGCGAGGTTTTGGAAGAACAACCCTCTATTACAAACCCAGTTAATCCCGTATTTGAAGTAAAGGACGGCTCTATTGAGTTTAAAAATGTCAGCTTTAAATATAACGAAAATGCAAAACGCTTTGCCTTGGAAAATGTTAATCTTAACATTAAATCGGGCATGACAGTTGGTGTTTTAGGCGGTACAGGTGTTGGCAAATCAACGCTTGTTCAGTTAATACCAAGACTTTATGATGTAACCGACGGTATGGTTACTGTTGGCGGTGAGGATGTCAGAAATTACGATATTCATACACTTCGCAATTCGGTTGCAATGGTTCTTCAAAAGAATCAACTTTTTTCAGGCACTATTAAAGAAAACTTGCGTTGGGGCAACGAAAATGCCACCGATGACGAAATAATTGAGGTTTGCAAACTTGCTCAAGCAGACGAGTTTATAGAAAAATTCCCCGATAAGTATGACACTTATATTGAACAAGGTGGCACAAATGTTTCGGGCGGTCAAAAACAGAGACTTTGTATTGCCCGTGCACTTCTTAAAAATCCGAAAGTATTGATTCTTGATGATTCTACAAGCCCTGTTGATACTAAAACAGATGCATTTATCAGAAACGGATTTAAAAATTATATACCCGATACTACTAAAATTATTATTGCACAAAGAGTATCTTCTGTAATGGATGCCGATTTAATCGTTGTGCTTGACAATGGCAAAGTTTCAGCCTCTGGCACACACGAAGAATTATTAAAAACAAGCGATATTTATCGTGAGGTATATGAACAACAAATGAGTGGAGGTGGTAGCGATGAAGAAAAATAATCCTCCCGTTTTAGGACCCGACGGTAAAAGAAAAAAGATTAATATGAGTTCTCTCAAGAGAGTTCTTAAAATGCTGTTTAACTATTATCCTGTTCTTTTACCGATTATTCTTGTCTGTATTGTATTTGCAGCTATCACTGCCTCTGTACCTGCGATTTTCCAACAACAAGTTTTACAAGCAATTGAAAAGTGGATAACTAGCGGTGACTGGGAGTCGGCAAAGCAAGAAATTATACCAAAAATTATACTTTTGGGTTCTTTATACGCACTCTCTTTTGTTGGTGTAATTGTTCAGTCACAGTTAATTGCAATTATTACTCAAGGTTTCTTAGGAAAAATGAGAAAGACAATGTTTGACGGTATGCAAAACTTACCTATTAAGTATTTTGATACCCACAAACACGGCGATATTATGAGTTTCTATACAAACGACATCGATACTCTTCGCCAGTTGGTTTCACAAGCCCTTCCAACCATTTTACAGGCATCTATTGTTGTTATTAGCGTATTTTCGATAATGCTTTGGTACAGTATCTGGATGACACTGGTTGTTGTTTTAGGTGTTGCTATGCTATTTATGGTAACTCGTATTGTTGGCGGCGGCTCGGCGAAATATTTTATGAAGCAACAAAAATCGGTTGCTAAAGCCGAAGGTTATGTTCAAGAAATAATGTCAGGTCAAAAGGTTGTTAAAGTGTTCTGCCACGAAGACAAAAGCCGTGAACAGTTTGAAAAGGTTAACAATGAGCTTTTTGAAGACAGTAACCGAGCGCACGCTTATGCTAACTGCTTGGGACCGATTAATATGAACATCGGCAATATTTTGTATGTAATTATTGCAACTGTCGGCGGTTTGTTCTTGCTTTCAAAAACTCCAAACTTTAGCATATCAGGTTTGGCATTCGAAATTAGCATTGTTATTCCTTTCCTTAATATGACAAAGCAGTTTACAGGTAACGTTAACCAGGTTTCACAGCAGATTAACGCTATTGTTATGGGTGTTGCGGGTGCTGAGAGAATTTTCTCTCTTATGGATGAAATTCCCGAAACCGACGAAGGATATGTTACTCTTGTTAATGCCGAATATGATGAAAACGGTAATCTCAGAGAAACAGAAAAGCGTACTCGTTTGTGGGCTTGGAAGCATCCTCACCAAGCCGACGGCACAGTTACCTATACCGAGCTTAAGGGCGAGGTAACCTTAAATGATGTTGATTTCGGATATGTTGAAGGCAAACAGGTTTTGCACAATGTTAGCGTTTACGCAAATCCAGGTGAAAAGGTAGCATTTGTTGGTGCTACAGGTGCGGGTAAGACCACTATTACAAACCTGATTAATCGTTTTTATGACATTGCTGACGGTAAAATCAGATATGATGGAATTAACATTAACAAAATCAAAAAGAGTGATTTGCGCCGCTCTCTCGGTATAGTTTTGCAAGAAACAAATCTATTCACGGGAACTGTTATGGAAAACATCAGATACGGCAGACTTGATGCTACTGATGAAGAGTGTATTGAAGCGGCAAAACTTGCTGGTGCCGATGATTTTATAACCCGTTTGCCAAACGGATATGACACCGAACTTGTAAACAACGGTTCTAATT
The DNA here is from genome assembly GCA_045531045.1 of Acutalibacteraceae bacterium. Taxonomy (GTDB): domain Bacteria; phylum Bacillota; class Clostridia; order Oscillospirales; family Acutalibacteraceae; genus UBA737. The sequence goes on from JAZSDI010000037.1 coordinate 3,294, forward strand.
TGTCACAAGGACAAAGACAGCTTATTGCTATTGCCCGTGCGGCAGTTGCCGACCCTCCTGTTATGATTTTGGACGAGGCGACATCTTCTATCGATACCCACACTGAAGCTATCGTGCAACGTGGTATGGATAAATTGATGCAGGGAAGAACTGTCTTTGTAATAGCACACAGACTTTCAACCGTTAAGAATTCGGATGTTATTATGGTATTAGACCAAGGCAGAATAATTGAACGTGGAAATCACGAAAAATTAATTGCCGAAAAAGGTCAGTATTATCAATTATATACCGGCGCATTTGAATTAGAATAATTTAGAATAATCCTCTCTTTAAACGCATAGTATTTATCAGTAAACTTGCGAAAAGAGAGGATTTATTATGCAACAAAAATGTCTTAAAAGTGATATTTACATTAACGAAAACTACTTTTGTGATTCTTTAGAACAGGCGATAGATGTCGATTTTACTTTGCCTGATTTTTGTCCTGACATTTCTAAAATTTTCAAATGCCACGCTGTTCCAAGGATAACATCAAAATCTTTAAGCGGTAATAATATTACAGTCGACGGCAATGTTATAATCACTATTTTATATTGTGATAAAGATAACAATTTTTGCTCTTATGAATACATACACCATTTTTCAAAAAATGCGGAACTTTCTGACGATGTAAGCGGTTGTAACGCTCTGGCAAAAATCAAATGTGATTATCTTAACTGCAGAGCGGTGACAGGCAGAAAAATTGATATTCACGGAGCTCTTGGTATTTCTCTTAAAATTTTCAAAAGAAAATGCCGTGAAGTGATTTCAGATATCGACGACAGTTTAATCGAGGTCAAAAGAATAACAACTCCGGTAACAACACCTATGGGATATGCCGAAAAATATCTTTTGATTGAGGAAGATATTCCTATTGGTAACGGTCAACCATCTATACAAAACATAATAAAAACCAATTCATCTGTTTGTGTTTCTGAAACAAAGATTATTAACGACAAGGCAGTTGTAAAAGGGGAGATGTTGGTTTGCATTTTGTATTGTCCTGAGAATAACGGAACACCGCAAATAATTAAAACAAAACTTCCTTACAGTCAAATTGTTGATGTTGAGGGTATTACTGACAGTTGCAAGTGCGAATGCAAGGCGGAAATTTGCTCGTTGGATGTTAAGCCAAAACTGACTTCAAACGGTGAAATCAGGTGTTTCAGTCTGAGTGCTAAGATATTGCTGTCTTGTGAAGCTTATTGCAGTAATGAAATACCGATTATTGAAGATGCTTTTTCAAGAAAATTTGAAGCGCAAATAAAGAGAAATATTGTGCCTTTTAACAGAATTGCAGAAACGGTTCACGAAAACTATAACTGCAAAAAAACCGTTGAGGTTGATTTTAATATTAATTCGGTTATAGACCTTTGGTGCAATATGCAAAATTGTCACACAAAATTTGAAGCGGATAAAATGGTAATACACGGAACACTCTTTGCCGATATGATAATTTGCGATGAAAACAATACTCCGTTATATATCGAAAAACCAATAGATTTTGAATATAAATATCCTTTTAAAACTGTATCAGGATATCCTCATTGTGAGCCCGAAATAAGGGTTTTATCTTGTGGATACACAATACTTTCGCCAACAGGTATTGAATTGGTGGTTGAATTGGGAATTAATGCTTCAATCTATGAAAAAGAAGATATTACATTAGTTAGCGAACTGAGTGTTAATGAAGAAAATATCATTAAAAGACAAGATGATACTGCTATGGTTATTTATTATACGATAAATAATGAATCTATTTGGGATGTTGCTCGTAAACATTCGGCGTCGGTCGAGGAAATTATTAAAATCAATGGACTTGAAAGTGCAGATATTACTAATATTAATATGCTTTTGATACCTTTGAATTAAAAAATATAAGCCCAATTTCGGGCTTATATTTTTTTGTTAAAATAACCTTATTGGTAGCTTAAAAGTGCCTAAAAATTGTTTCAAATCACGAAAAAATATTAATTTATCGATATTTTAAAGAAAAAATTATACAATATGCACAAAAAACAAGCAAAAAATAGTTGTAGATACTACTTGCAAAATCGATAAGAATATTGTAATATTAATAAGTAATAATATAAATATATTATAATTCGGAGGAAGAATTATGAAAAAATATACTTCAACTGTTTTAGCTTCAATGATTGAAAAGAAGCTTTCACACAATTTCGGCGTTGCTCCCGAGCAAGCTTCTGACGAGCTTTTTTATAAAGCTTGTGTTTTAGTTTTGCTTGAAATTATGAATGAGCGCCGTGCTGAATTTAAGAAAGCAACTGGTGAACAAGGCGCTAAAACTGTTTATTATTTAAGTATGGAGTTCTTAATGGGTCGTTCTCTTAAGAATAACCTCTTTAATCTTGAACTTACTGATACTATGAGCAAGGCTTTATCAAAATTCAAGGTTAATCTTGACAAACTTTATGATTTCGAGCCTGATGCAGGTCTTGGTAACGGCGGTCTTGGTCGTCTTGCTGCTTGTTTCCTCGACGGTCTTTCAACCGGCGGTTATCCTGCTATGGGTTACTGCATCCGCTATGAACTTGGTATCTTCCGTCAAAAAATTGTTGACGGTTGGCAGACCGAAATGCCAGATTTCTGGCTTCCTGGCGGCGGTGTTTGGTTACAGGCTAAACCCGCACTCGCTGTTGATGTAAATTTTGATGGCAAAATTGATGAGTGGTGGGACGGAAGTTACCATCATATTGAGCATAAGGATTATCAGACAGTTCACGCTGTTCCTTATGATCTTTGTGTTGCTGGTAAGGACGGTAAAACTGTTAACGTTTTGCGCCTTTGGAGTGCCGAGTGTCAAGATTTTGATATGTCCGCTTTCAATCACGGCGACTATGTAAAAGCATTAGAGCAAAGAGCTATGAGCGAGACTATTTCAAAGGTTTTATATCCCGAAGACAATCATATCGAGGGTAAATCTTTAAGACTTCGTCAGCAATATTTCTTGGTTTCTGCATCTATTCAGGATATTTTAAGAAGACATTTAAGTCAGTACAACACCCTTGAAAACCTTGCTGAAAAGGTTGCTATTCATATTAACGATACTCATCCTACACTTTCTATCCCTGAGCTTATGCGTTTACTCTTGGATGAGTGCGGTTACACTTGGGATGATGCTTGGAATATCGTTAAGAAAACAGTGGCTTACACCAACCACACAATTATGTCTGAGGCTTTGGAGTGCTGGCCCGAGCATTTGATTAAGGAAAGAATTCCAAGAATTTATCAGATTATCAAGGAAATCGACCGTCGTTACCGTGAGGAAGTTATCTCTAAAACCGGCGATTACGGTTTAGTAGAGAGAACTGCTATTATTAATGGCGGTATGGTTAAAATGGCTAACCTTTGTGTTGCTACTTGCCACACTGTTAACGGCGTTTCTAAGCTTCACAGTAAAATTCTTGTTGATGAGCTTTTCAAGGATTATGTTCAACTTACTCCTGATAAATTCACCAATGTTACCAATGGTATTGCCCACAGACGTTGGCTTTGCCAAGCAAACCCCGAGCTTACCAAATATTTAACCGAGCTTATTGGTGACGATTTTGTGAAAGATGCATCAGAACTTGAAAAATTGATGGCATTTGAAAATGACAAGACTGTTCTTGACCGCTTGGCTGAAATCAAATATGGCAACAAGGTTAGATTTTCTAACTTCCTTACTGCAAACACTGGTGTATCTTTAGACCCCGATTCAATCTTTGATATGCAGGTTAAGCGTTTGCACGAGTATAAGCGTCAGCATTTGAATGCTTTGAATATTATCTCTGACTATTTGTTTATCAAAGCTAACCCCAATGCTGATTTCAAACCAAAGACCTATATTTTCGGTGCTAAAGCAGCTCCTGGTTATTTGTTTGCTAAAGAAATCATTCAAATGATTTATAAATTATCGGTTGTAATCGCTAATGACCCGCTTGTTAAAGATAAACTCAAGGTTGTATTCTTAGAGGATTACCGTGTAACAATGGCCGAGCTTATGATTCCAAGCGCTGATATCAGCGAACAAATTTCCTTGGCATCTACTGAGGCTAGCGGTACCGGTAATATGAAACTTATGATGAACGGCGCTATCACTTTGGGTACTGAAGACGGTGCTAACGTTGAAATTCATAAGGCTGTTGGCGACGATAATATCATTATTTTCGGTTTGCAAACTCCCGAAGTATTATCACTTCAGAAGCACGGATATTCTCCGATGCCTTATTACAACAACAATCCTGAGCTTCGTGAAGCACTCGACTTTATCGGCAAGGGAATTGGCGGTCAGAACTTTGAAAGTATTTATAATGCGCTTAAAAATAATGACCGTTATATGGCATTAGCTGACTTCTCTGATTATCGCAGAGCACAGCAAAAGGCTACCGAGCTTTACAAAAATAGAGATGTTTGGAACAAAATGTCACTTAATAATATTGCTAAATCGGGTATTTTTGCCGCAGACCGTTCTATTGCGGACTATGCAAATAATATCTGGAACGCAAAGCCTGTTGAGTAATTTATGAATTATTATCCTTTTGATTCACGAAATAATTTATATCGTAATAAATTTGGAAGCATAGCCGATGGGGAAACCCTTCGGCTTAGCCTGTTGTTACATAAAGATGCTTGCGTTTATGACGCTTTCCTTTTAATTCGTGAAGATTCTGAGTTGCAACCGCAAGAAGTCCGTTTAGAGCGTGGCGAGTGGATTGAAGATTATCAGTATTTCACTAGTGAAATCACTCTTACCGAAGGGTTATATTGGTATTCTTTCAGATACACAAGCGCTCACGGAGATTTTGAGGTTAAAAAAACAGGGGAGAGCCTTGGTTGTGTTACAAGCGATGGTGAGTGTTGGCAACAGACCGTTTATTCTGAAGATTTTGCGACACCCGACTGGTTAAACGGCGGTATTATTTATCAAATTTTCCCCGACAGATTTTATAATTCGGGAAAAATTAAAAAGAATATACCCGAGGACCGTTATATTTGCGAAGACTGGTATGCTCAACCCGAGTTCCGTCAACCAAATGGCAAAAAAAGACTATGCAATGACTATTACGGCGGCGATTTAAAGGGTATTGAAGAAAAACTACCTTATCTTAAAGGTCTGGGCGTTTCTTGTATTTATTTAAACCCCATATTTGAGGCTCACTCAAACCATCGTTATAACACTGCAGACTATCTAAAAATCGACCCGCATTTAGGTGATGAAAAGGATTTGGAAAGCCTTGTTAAGTCTGCAAAAAAACAGGGCATTGAAATTATATTAGACGGCGTATTTTCACATACTGGCGATGATAGTGTCTATTTTAATAAATACAATCGTTATGACAGTGTAGGTGCTTATAATTCAATCTCTTCACCGTATTTCAGTTGGTTTAATTTCAAGGAATATCCTAATAAATATGCGGCTTGGTGGGGAATTGAAACCTTACCCGAAACCAATGAAAACGACCTTTCTTTTTCCAATTTTATAACGGGAGAAAACGGTGTTATAAAGCATTGGCTTGATTTAGGAGTGAAAGGCTTCCGACTTGATGTTGCTGATGAACTTCCCGATGGTATTTTAGATAAAATTCGTATGGCTGTTAAGCGTGATAGTAGCGAAAATTATCTTCTTGGGGAAGTTTGGGAAGATGCTAGCAATAAAATCAGTTATGGCAGCCGCCGTCGTTTCTTGCGTGGCAGACAACTCGATTCTGTAATGAATTATCCCTTTGCAAACGCTATAATTGATTTTGTCAAGGGTGGCAACGGCGAAAGGCTTATAAATGTTGTAATGTCAATTATGGAAAACTATCCGAAACCCGCCATAAAGGTTTTAATGAATCACATCGGTACTCATGATACAGCCCGTATCTTAACAATGCTAGGGTGCGATTATATCCCTAAGACCCGAGAGGAACAAGCGGTATATTCTTTATCTGCAGAGAATAGAGAAAAAGCTATAAATCTTTTGAAACTTGCGGTTGTTTTGCAGTACACTTTGCCGGGTGTTCCGTCGATTTACTATGGCGATGAAACAGGTATGGAGGGTTTTGGTGACCCGTTCTGCCGTGCGGCATATCCTTGGGGTAGAGAAAATCACGAGATTTTGGAATTTTACAAGCAAATGGGTAAAATCCGCCGTGAAAATTCCGCCTTTGAAACAGGCGACTTTATTCCGATTTTTTGCGATTTTGTTACTGTTTGTTACTTGCGAAAAGATGGCAAAAATCAAGTTTTAATTGCTGTAAATTGCGGTAATAACGAGAAAGAAATTACTGTATCCGAAATTTTTGGCGGTTCACTTAAAATCAAACCTAAATCATTTGAAATAATTACAAAATAAAAGCACCCGTTTGGGTGCTTTCATAATTTTCCTGTTCGAGTCTCTAAACTAAAAATAACAGCCCACCCTAAAAGGATGAGCTGTAACATAAAATCACACCGCAGGTGTGGATGTAATCAATATGAAGCATTGTATGTAATTGCAACGAAAGTTGTGTATATAATCAAGCCGAAGAAATACACCTTACGGTGATAACATACACGCTAAAGCGTGATTACATTCCACTATCGTGAATTACATACCAAGCTTTCAGCTTTTATAAATAAATAAGGACTTGCGAAAGCAAGTCCTTATTTATTTGGCGGAGTAGGAGAGACTCGAACTCTCGCGCCGGGGTTTAGCCGACCTACGCCCTTAGCAGGGGCGCCTCGTCACCAACTTGAGTACTACTCCATGTTCGTAAACGGTTTCGAAAATATTCACTTTTGTTTACCAAAAGATTTTAACACAAAGAGAATAAAATGTCAATACCAATTTACTTGTTTTTTTACTGATTTAAGCAACTAAATTAAAATTCCCAACCTATATAAAAGAAGGTTGGGAATTTTATCTTTATTATATTAAGACCAGATACCTGAAGAATTAATATATCCGCCGGAAATATACATATTTGTAGCCATTGCACCGTTGTCTTTCAAATAATACCAAGCATTATCCCAAAGCCATCCTGTGTGCATAGCACCGTTTGAATTAAGGTAGTACCAGCTGCCCTCAAGTTCAATCCAGCCTGTTGCCATTGCGCCGTTATTATTGAAGAAGTACCAAGTTTTTCCTACCTGTTGCCAACCTGTAAGCATAGCTCCGTTTGTGTTAAGATAGTACCAAGTATCTCCTGATTTAAGCCAACCTGTGTGCATGGCGCCGTTTGGAGCGAAGTAATACCAAGTAGAGCTAATTTGTTGCCAGTCGGTAACCATAGCACCGTTTGAGGCAAAGAAATACCAAGTGCCGTCAATTTTCTGCCATCCTATGTGCATGGCTCCGTTTGTGTTAAGGTAATACCAAGTATTGCCTGATTTGAACCAACCCGTGTGCATAGCGCCATTTGGTGCGAAGTAATACCAAGTGGAGCCTATTTGTTGCCAGTCGGTTAGCATTGCACCATTATCATTAAAGAAGTACCAGTTGTTATTTATCTGTTTCCAACCTGTCTGCATTTTACCATCGTCGTTAAGGAAGTACCATACATTATTTTGGCTAAGCCATCCGTTATGTAAGTATCCATTTGAATAATAATACCAGTATCCGTCAACATACTGCCACCCGTCAGAGAAGGGTTTAAAACAGGCATCTGTAGGCATATCTGTATATACAGGAATTTGGAAAATCAGACTTGCTGAAGAATTTACAATGCAGCCTTTTTGAAGATATTTTGCATTAGTCCAAGCATCGTACAAGGCTGTTGCATATTGATGGGTCCAAATTTGGTTTATTACATTAAAATCTTTATAATAATATGTGTCCTGACCAATGCTGATATAGCCGTTAGAGTAATTTTTTGCACCGCCAACGATAGCAGCTTCACGGGAGGTCCAACCGTTTTCTGCCGCATAAGTGAGTGCCGAGGTTGCGATTTCGGCATCTGTATTGCCCGAAGCTTTATAGTTAAAGAAATTATAACAATCTTCAAAGCCTGGATATGTTCCTGAAATCATATTGGTGTTACCGCTTACACCTTGCTCAACAATAATGGTTGCGGCAATAACAAAAGGACTAACACCGCTTTGTGAGGCGGCATTTATGATGTCGTCAAGGTAAGCGTCTGCTTCGATAATACCGTCATAATTTTTATCGTAACCGTTAGCTAGGAAGGTTCCCGCAACTACAGTGCGAAGAGTATCCTTGGTTTGTGCGTTAGAGTCATAGGACTGCTGCATAAAAACGAAAATATCATTTTCATTGAGAGAATTGCGTGGGTCCATAAAATATTCTATCGCAGTGCGTGAAGCATAGGTCCATCGTGTTTCGAGAGTTTTCCAACTGTTTGTTACAGCGTCGTATGCACGTTTATCACGCCACTCGTTGCCGCCATAGTTGAATTCAACCCATTTTCTTGTTTTAGTAACGGATGATACATTGTATTGAGACTCGACAGCGTCATTAAAAGAAAGGGGAAGATTGTGAGCAACAAATTTCCAATTAGGATATTTTGCATGTAAAGCCCGTAGATACGGATGATAGCCTTCGGGGAAATTAATAAGATTTGCCTCAAAATCATCATTATAAGTGATATCCATTATAGGATTAACATATTCGCTGTAAACATAACCCGAAATACCGTTGTATGTAATGTGACACCAGGTATTGTTACCAGAGAACACCTCTTGTCCGGTAGTCATTGAATTAACTGTAACAGGAACATAAGATAATTCAGTGATTATTTCTGATTTAGTTGTCGCCGAAGCACGAACACGGACATTTTCATCATTTATAAATCCTCTTTTAGTTGTGGTCTGCGCTGAAACTGGTAAAGCTAAAACGCAACTGCAAACTATTACAAAACACAGGATAAAACTGCATATTTTTTTAATCATTTTAAAGAAGTTCCTACCTTTCAAAAACATTATATACATTATATTGTCAAAAAATGACCCTGTCAAGTGACAGAAACTTACAATTAATGAATAATTAAGAAATACCGCCAACTTAAGAAAGTTATTTTATAAAATAAAAAACCACCCAAAAGGGTGGTTTTGTTTTGGCGGAGAGGAAGGGATTCGAACCCTTGTGGGGTTTCCCCCAAACGGTTTTCAAGACCGCCTCGTTATGACCACTTCGATACCTCTCCAAGTGCCATAATATATTATCACAACAAAATTCAAAAGTCAATAGCAAATTAAATATTTTTGAAAGAAAAAACAACAGTTGGAAATTAAACCAACTGTTGTCTAAAATTACAGCAAAATGCAGACTAAACCGTTGCAACCTTCGTTAATTACTCGCTCTACAGTTTCTTGAACTCTCATTCTAGCGTCCATAGGCATACGGGCAAGTTTGGTATGCAAACCTTCGTTTACAAGGTCGTGCAAAGACTTGCCAAAAATATTTGAATCCCAAATTTTAACAGGGTCTTCTTCAAAACCGCTAAGGAGATACATAACCAAATCTTCAGACTGTTTTTCACTGCCGACAATAGGACTTACCTCGGTTGTTATATTTGCTTTCATAAGATGAATCGAGGGAGCAGATGCCCTGAGTTTTACACCGTAGCGACCGCCTTGCTTTACAATTTCAGGTTCTTCAAGGGTTAATTCCTCAATATCAGGCATAATTATACCGTATCCTGTTGCTTCAACCTCTTGGAGTGCGTCTTTCACCCGTGAATATTCCTTTTTCATTGATGCTAACTCGGATATGTTTTCCATCAATTCTTGCTCGTCGTTAATTTCAAGACCTGTTGTCTCGCACAAAATTTTGTAGAACAACGAGTTATTTATATGCAACTCAACATTTGCTGTTCCTTTGCCTAAATCGAGGTTTTTGATAGATGCAAGACTTATGTTTTCAAGACCCTTAAAAGATTTTGCAAAACCCTCAACATCCTTTAAAACCTTGACTTTTTCGGCGATTGATTTAATCTTGGCGGTAATATCACTTCTAAGCCAATGGTCAAGCGGCAGAGCATTAATCCATCTAGGATAGGTTATGCAAATTTCTTTAATTGGAAATTCATAAAGAATATGCGACAAAATTCTCTTAATTGTATCATCATCAAGCTCTAAACAATTAACAGGCAAAACGGTTACCGAATATTTTTCACTTAAAGCTTTTGCGGTTTCTTTTGCTTCGTCTGAAAAAGGATACATACAATTAAGGAGCATTAAAAAGGGTTTCTTGATTGCCTTTAGCTCATTTATTACTCTTTCTTCAGCCTCTGCATATTCTTCACGGGGTATATCACTGATGCTGCCATCGGTTGTAATAACAAGACCAATGGTTGAATGTTCGTTAATAACCTTTCTGGTGCCGATTTCTGCCGCCATATTAAAGGGTACAGGTTCTTCAAACCAAGGAGTCATAACCATTCTTGGCTCGTCGCCCTCTATATAACCTAGTGCACTCGGAACAATATAGCCAACACAGTCAATTAATCTGACATTAAAGGTCGAGTTTTCATCAACAGTGATTTTAGCACCTTTTTCGGGTATGAATTTTGGCTCGGTGGTCATTATTGTCCTGCCCGAAGATGATTGCGGAAGTTCGTCGTTTGCTCTTTCTTTCAGATAATCTTCAGTCATATTAGGTAATACAAGCTTATCCATAAATTGTTTAATAAAGGTTGATTTACCCGTTCTCACAGGACCTACAATTCCTAAATAAATGTCGCCGCCGGTACGCTCGGCAATATCCTTGTAAATATTTGATTTTGTCATTTCTATCACCGTTTCCTTATTTAGCCTTTCTTTAAAATGCTATGTTGAGAATTTGCGGTTTATGACTCACCGTTGGTAAATTAAAGAATATCTTAATAATGGTGATAAACTATGATTAGATTAAGCGACTTAAAAGTTAACGAAAAAGGAAAAGTAATATCTGTTAATGCGAAAGGTGATTTACTTCACCGTTTTATAGATTTGGGTATTATAGAGGGCACTATTATTAAATGTATAGGGGAAAGCCCCCAAGGCGACCCAAAAGCATACTTAATAAGAGGGGCAAGGATTGCTTTGCGTAACCGAGATGCCTTTTTAATCGAGGTGGGTGATATCTATGGCTGAAATAACCGTTGCAATAGCAGGTAATCCAAATGTAGGTAAAAGCACAATATTTAATGCTTTGACTGGGCTTAAACAACACACGGGAAACTGGGCGGGTAAAACAGTTAGCAATAAAGAGGGATATTTTAAAACAAATAAGAACAATTATACTTTGGTAGATATACCTGGGACGTATTCTTTAGTTTCACGTTCAAAAGAAGAAGAAATTGCCCGTGATTTTTTAATTTACGGCGGCGTTGATATCGTTATTGCTGTTTGTGACGCAACAGCGCTTGAAAGAAACTTAAATTTGGTTTTACAAATACTTAAAATACACAAAAATGTTGTTTTGTGTGTGAATTTGATGGACGAAGCAAAGCGAAAAGGCATTGAAATTGACCTTGATGCTTTATCTGCATATTTGTCAATACCGGTTTTGGGAACAGTCGCAAGAAGTAAAAAATCACTAAATCAATTAAAAAATATACTCGATGAAATTTCTCAAAACAACACTAAACCTCAAGAAGCAAATCTTTTAAATTTTAATGATGAAGACAATACAAACCTTGTAAGGAAAGCTGAAATTATTGCACACAATGTCGTGAAAATTAATGAACAAAAAAATAAAACCGATGAGATTTTAGATAAATTTTTCACAGGAAAATTCACAGGTTATTTTACAATGATTTTGTTTTTATGCCTTGTTTTGTGGATAACCGTCTCAGGCGCAAATTATATTTCTGAGGGACTGTCGATACTCTTTGTAAAAATAGAAAACATATTAAAAGACTTTATGTATTTAATCGGTTTAAACACGAAAACACAATTTGTGATAATTGAGGCGTTTTTCAGAGTCCCATTTTGGGTTATAGCCGTAATGCTGCCACCGATGGCAATTTTCTTTCCGCTCTTTACCTTTTTAGAAGATGCAGGGTATTTGCCAAGAGTTGCTTTTAACTTGGATAAACCGTTTATGAAATGCAAAAGCTGCGGCAAACAAGTGCTTACAATGTGCATGGGATTTGGTTGTAATGCCGTTGGCGTTACAGGCGCCAGAATTATTGATTCTAAGCGGGAAAGGCTCTTAGCGGTCATTACAAACAGTTTTGTGCCGTGTAACGGCAGATTTCCAACAATTACACTAATTATATCGGCGTTTTTAATCACAACAGGCGGTTTTTTAGGGGAGTTTTCAGCTGCAATACTTATGACAGTATTTATTGTTTTAAGTGTTATTGTAACTATGTGTGCCACAAGGTTTTTATCAAGCACATTTTTAAAAGGCGAGGAAAACCCGTTCATTTTAGAATTGCCGCCATTTAGAAAACCTCAAACAGGGAAAATAATTATTCGCAGTATTTTTGATAGAACGATATTTGTTTTATCAAGGGCATTAACCGCATCTATTCCTGCATCTATTCTTATATTCTTAATGGCGAATATTACAGTTGAGGGAATCTCAATACTGAATTTAACTGCCGATTTTTTAGAGCCTTTTGGCCGAGCAATAGGCCTTGACGGAATGATACTTTTAGGTTTTATATTAGGTTTTCCCGCTAACGAAATTGTTGTGCCGATAATTTTGATGGGGTATTTATCATCTAACAATTTAACCGAAATACCTGATATTAATTTAATACGGCAAATTTTAATTGATAACGGTTGGACATTAAATACTGCAATTTGCACTATAATCTTTTCGCTTTTCCATTGGCCTTGTGCTACGACGGTTATGACTATAAAAAAAGAAACAAACAGTTTAAAATGGACGGCTTTGAGCATTCTCTTGCCAACAATTTTCGGTATAATAATTTGTGCTTTTATAACTTTCTTTTTTAAATTTGCAAATTAATTATTTTCTATTTTCAGGTTAAGATATATCTGATAATGATTTAGGAGAATGTTATGAAACTGAATGTTAAAAATACTGTGTTAATTGGTTTTTCGTTTTTGGCTATCAGTTCTTTTTGGCAGATGTATGACAGCCTGATACCGAAAATATTAACAGGAACTTTCAATATTTCAAAGACCTATTCAGGTATAATTATGGCTTCCGATAATGTTTTGGCACTGTTTTTATTGCCTTTATTTGGAACACTTTCTGATAAAACCAAAAGTCCGTTAGGCAGACGTAAACCTTATATATTAGTTGGAACAATTATATCGGCAGTCTTGATGATTGGATTGCCGATATTAGACAACAGCTATTTTTTAGCGCCGTCTGACACAAAAGTTTTATTATTTATCATAAATCTTGCCCTGTTGTTAATCACCATGGGCACTTTTAGAAGTCCTGCGGTGGCACTTATGCCTGATATAACACCCAAACCCCTTAGGAGCAAAGGAAACGCCATTATCAATTTAATGGGTGCGGTTGGCGGTGTGATATATCTTATAATAACATCTGTTTTATACTCAAACAGTCGTACCGAAGGATTAACACATATCAACTATCTGCCTATTTTTACAATAATAGCAGGTGTAATGATATTTTCGCTTTTAATTTTACTTTTGTTTGTTAACGAGCCAAAGCTTGTGCGTCTTAGAGAAAGATATGAAGAAAGGCATAACTTACCAAAAGATTATACAAATCCAGCCCCAGAGGATAACAAGCCTATGGAAAAGGAAGTGCGTAAAAGTTTGATATTTTTACTTTTGTCGGTATCTTTCTGGTTTATAGGGTATAACGGCGTTAACACTTGGTTTACGGTTTATGCCGAGGAAGTGTGGGGAATGAGGGTAGGACAAGCCTCAACCTGCCTTACTGTTGCTACAGTTGGCGCCATTGTAAGTTATATACCTGTAGGTATTGTTGCAAGTAAGGTTGGCAGAAGAAAGACAATTAAGTTTGGAGTTTTGCTTTTGTCTTTATGTTTCTTTGGAGCATTTCTTTGCACTTTGATATTTGCAAAATTCAATTTTGTTTTATTAGTATTATTCTTTCTTGTAGGACTTGCTTGGGCATCAATTAATGTTAATAGTTTGCCAATGGTTGTTGAAATGTGTTCGGGCGCAAAGGTTGGAAAATTCACAGGATTATATTATACTTTTAGCATGTCAGCGCAAATTTTAACTCCTATACTTGCCGGTTGGTTGTTGGAAAATATCAGTTATAAAGTTTTGTTTCCGTATGCCGCAATATCTGTTGCAATAGCTTTTATTACAATGAGTTTTGTGAAACACGGCGACAATAAAATTGTTGCAAAAACAGGCCTCGATGCCTTTGATTTGGATGATTAAATGTTAATAATATTTATAATTTTGATTTTAGTTTTAATTTATTTGCTGATGATTAAGGGAAGAATAGGATTTATCGATTTTAGTTCTTTTAAAACCGTTAGATACGCACACCGAGGTTTGCATGGCAACGGTGTACCTGAAAACAGCATATCAGCATTTATAGAGGCGGCGGAAAACGGTTTTGGCGCTGAGTTTGATGTTCATTTAACGGCTGACGGTCAGTTGGTTGTTATTCACGATTACACTCTCGAAAGGACTACAGGAGTTAAAGGTATAGTTGAAGAATTGACCCTTAAGCAAATCAAAGAATATTTTTTGGAAAATACCGATGAAAAAATACCGACATTAGAAGAAGTCCTTGAAATTTTTGAAGGGAAAGCACCGATTATTATCGAACTTAAGGCGACTAATACTAATTATAGAAAATTATCCAAAGCAGTATCCGATTGCCTTGAAAATTATAACGGGGAATATTGTGTTGAAAGTTTTGACCCGAGATGTGTGAGATGGTTCAAGAAATACAAACCTGAAATTATCAGAGGACAACTGGCGGAAAATTTTCTGATATCTAAAAACAGTAAAATCCCTTTTGTTTATAAGTTTGCTATAACTTTTTTGATTACGAATTTATTAACAAAGCCTGATTTTGTGGCATATAAATTCAAAGACAGAAATAATCTGAGTTTTAAAGTTTGCACCAAAATTTATAAAATGCAAGGTGTCACTTGGACTATAAAAGACAGGATTAGTTTGCGTTTGGCAGAATGTGAAAATCTAATACCGATATTTGAAAAAAACAGGGCGGATTAAAACGCCCTTTTTTATATAAAATTGTTTGCATTATTAATTGAATTATGATATAATACTAATAATTATTTTGTATTAGGGGGAGACTATGTCCTTTCCAATAGAAAGAATCAGAAATTTTTGTATTGTAGCCCATATAGACCACGGAAAATCTACTCTTGCTGACCGTATGCTTGAACTCACTCAAACGGTTTCACAGCGTGAGATGGAAGAGCAGATTTTAGACAGTATGGACCTTGAGCGTGAGCGTGGTATAACCATAAAAGCCCACGCAGTTACTTTGTATTATACTGCTAATGACGGTTTGGAATATGAGCTTAATTTAATTGATACTCCGGGACACGTTGACTTTAATTACGAAGTTTCCCGTTCACTTGCGGCTTGTGAAGGTGCTGTGCTTATTGTAGACGCTTCACAAGGCATCGAAGCTCAGACACTTGCCAATACATATTTGGCGGTTGACCACGGTCTTGAAATTTTACCTGTTATTAATAAAATCGACCTACCATCTGCTGAGCCTGACAGGGTGAAACAAGAAATTGAAGACATTATAGGTATTCCTGCCGATAATGCGCCGTTGGTTTCTGCTAAAACGGGTATTAATATCGAGCAAGTGCTTGAATCTATCGTCACCGAGTTTCCCGCACCAAAAGGTGATAGAAGCGCACCTTTATCCGCTTTGATTTTCGACTCATACTATGACCCTTACAAAGGAGTTATTGTATATTTCAGAGTTATGAACGGTAAAATCAAAGCCGGTGATAAAATTAAAATGATGGCAACCGGTGCTGAATTTGACGTTGTTGAAATCGGCAGAAAAGGCGCTACCGCTTTAGAGCCTTGTGACGTTTTAGAAGCGGGTGAGGTTGGATATCTTGCGGCATCAATTAAAACAGTTAGCGAAGCAACTGTGGGCGATACCATTACTTTATGCGATAATCCAACTCCTGAGCCTTTAGACGGATATAGAAAGGTAAATCCCGTTGTTTTCTGCGGTATATATCCTGCTGACGGTGCAAAATATCCCGACCTCAGAGAGGCTTTGGAAAAACTGCAACTTAATGATGCTTCTCTTTTGTTTGAGGCAGAAAGTTCAAACGCCTTAGGCTTCGGTTTCCGTTGCGGATTTTTAGGTCTTCTTCATATGGAGATTATACAAGAGAGATTAGAGCGAGAATATAATCTCGACCTTGTAACAACCGCGCCAAGCGTTGAATATAAATTCAAACTTACAAACGGTGAGGAAATCACGGTTGATAACCCAACAAATTATCCCGACCCCGCTGTTGTTTCAGAAGCGCTTGAGCCTGTTGCTGATGTTCATATTTACAGCCCAAGCGATTATGTTGGCGCAATTATGCAACTTTGTGAAGAACGCCGTGGAACATATACCGATATGAAATATATGGGTGACCGTGTTGATATTCACTATATCTTGCCAATGGGCGAAATTGTTTATGACTTTTTTGATGCTTTAAAATCCCGTACAAAAGGATATGCAAGTTACGATTACGAAACCAAAGGTTACGAAAAGTCAAAACTTGTAAAGCTTGATGTTATGCTTGCGGGCGATGTTGTTGACGCACTGTCTTTCATCGTTCACGCTGATAACGCATATTCAAGAGCCAGAAAAATCGCCGAAAGACTTAAAGAATTTATACCTCGTCAGCTTTTTGAGGTGCCTATTCAGGTTGCAGTTTCGGGTAAGGTTATTGCCCGTGAATCCGTTAAAGCTATGCGTAAAGACGTTCTTGCTAAGTGTTACGGCGGAG
>JAZSDI010000059.1:0-9577 GCA_045531045.1 Acutalibacteraceae bacterium
GGTTGTAAAATGATAGTTTGCAATTTTAGGTTTTGCCTCAGAAACCACCGAGACTAAAGTAGACTTTCCAACATTTGGAAAACCGATAAGTCCCACATCGGCTAAAAGTTTAAGTTCCAATGTTACATCCAATTCTTCACCGGGGTTACCGGGTTTTGAAAAACGGGGCACCTGACGGGTAGAGGTTGCAAAATGCTGATTTCCCCAACCTCCGTTACCGCCTTTTGCAATAACAACAGGCTCATCATCCGAAATGTCGGCAATAATTCTGCCTGTTTCAGCATCCTTAACAAGAGTGCCAACGGGAACGCTGATAACCAAATTGGGCGCACTTTTACCTGTGCAACGGGAAGCACCGCCGTTTTGACCGGCCTCTGCAGAATATTTTCTCTTATAACGGAAATCTGCCAAGGTTGAAAGGTTACTGTCTGCCTTAAAGACAATGTCTCCACCCTTGCCGCCGTCACCACCGTCGGGACCACCTGCAGCTACATATTTTTCACGGTGAAAGGAAACGGCACCGTCGCCGCCCTTACCTGCTTTTAAATGTATTTTTGCAATATCTACAAACATTTTTATTCCTCGCTGTCGGTGAATTCCATATTTTCATCACCGTTTATATAATTATCATAAAGCTCACGGGCTTTAGTGTAATCTTCTTCTTTAACATATATATCATCTGTTACCAAAAATCCGCCTGTTATAACCTTAAGATATCCGTTGGCGCCGTCTCGGCGGCAGATAAAAGGTATATTATTTTCCCGAAGCAAATCCTGATAAACCTCACTTAGCACCGTGTTTGAAACCGATGCAACAAGTGCGGGTTCTTTAGGTTTTGAAACCTCTCTCTTGGAAAACAGTTTCTTTAAAATTTTCATTTATATTTCTTCTCCAAAATCCTCTGAAAAATCATCGTCAAACTCTATTTCTGTGTTTAAAAATTCTTCGTATAGCTCATTTGCTTTTTCTAAATCGGCATCGGCAACATAAATTTCCTCTGCAACAATGCTTCCGCCGAAAACCACCTGAATAGAAGCGTCTTCTGCTTGAGAAGACGAGAAAGGAATTTCATTGTCCTTTAAAATATCTTTAAAAATCTCTGCAGATATTATATCCTCAAAGGAAGCAAGTAAAGTGGGGTTTTCAATTACATTTGTTTCTTTTTCTTCTAAAACTTCCTCAACCTCTTTTTTAAGAACTGCTCCGCAAACGGGGCAAAGTTCAGCATCGTCATTACATTCTACTTTACATACGTGGCAAATAATCATAAAGGTCATTCCTTTCTAAAAATTTAAAAATAGGGACTGTGAAATGCCACAGTCCCTTAAATTTATATTAGTCAGCGTAAATGCTTACCTGTTTGCGGTCACGACCGAGACGCTCAAATTTTACCTTACCGTCGATAAGAGCAAAAAGTGTGTCATCAGAACCACGACCAACATTGTTACCGGGATGAATATGGGTACCTCTTTGGCGAACAAGGATGTTACCTGCTAAAACGAATTGACCGTCAGCACGTTTAACACCAAGTCTTTTGGACTCACTGTCACGGCCGTTCTTGGTAGAACCCACACCCTTTTTATGAGCGAATAACTGAATGTTAATCTTTAACATATTTTGCACCTCCGTAAATCTTAATGTTATTACTGTATTCCTTGGAAAGTTCTGTTAAGTGAAGTTTCAAACCGTCCATTATCTTATATGTTTCAGAAGATGGATTAATGACCTTAAAGTCCATCAAACCGTCCTCTACCACAACCTCTGCCTTATCACCGATAATTTCGGTTATAGTGTTGGCTGTCAGATAAACAGCGCTTGAAACAGCAGAACAAACTATCTTTCCAAACTCATCGTCACAGTTTACTGAACTGTGACCGCTAACACAAAAGCCGTAAATCCCTTTTGCATCAGCCAGAAATTTTACACTAGTCATAATTAACCAATTTCGGTAATCTGTACTTTAGTGTAAGGTTGTCTGTGACCCATTTTGCGAGAACTGCTCTTCTTGGGTTTGTAGGTAAACACAGTAATCTTCTTACCCTTGCCGTTCTTTAAAACGGTGCCCTTAACGAAAGCGTCCTTAACATAAGGCTTACCAACCTTTAAAGTTCTGTTACTTACAGCAACAACCTTATCGAAGGTAATCTCAGTGTTTTCCTCAGCATTAAGCTTCTCAACATAGATAACGTCACCGTTTTCTACACGATATTGCTTACCGCCAGTCTCGATAATTGCGTACATTTTTTTCACCTGCTTATATTCAGTCTCGCTACGGAAGGCGTGCCCAAAATTTAGGCAACTTTAAATTAGCCCACAATATGCGGCTTATACATATTATCACAAACACTTTTAAAAGTCAAGCAAAATATTACGCCCGAAATCACTTAAATTTCCGCTTTATTTTTTCATATATTTCCACCGATTTAAAACGCATTTTATAGGGTTTCGGGTTTTCGGCAATTTTGGCGGATTTCTCCCCTACGCTGTCCTTTAAACTAGCGCCCTTTTCAGTTGGAACACAAACACCGGGGAAAATAACACACCACCAATTTTGGCCTGCACCTTCGCCTAATTCAACTATTAAAGCGTCATACTCTCCCGCAGGTAAAGTAAAATCATCATAAACCCTTGTTTCAAAAAACCGTTTACCTATTTTAGCAGTCGCAGAATAATTAAACCCTTGCTCTTTAATCACTCGGTTTGCAATTTGCTCATAATTTTCAAGATTTTCCTCTGCCTTTTGCAAAGCCGAATTTAAATCAGTACTCTTTTCAAAAAGGGTTTCGCTTTTCTTCAAAATCTCGTCCCTGATTTTAAGCTTCAACTCTTGGTCGGCTGTCGAATCAGAGTTTGCCACAATATGTAATCTAAGCACATTGTCTCTTAACTCCTCACAGTTTGCATCAAAACTTGCCATTGACCAAAATACAGAGCATATAAACCCGAAAACGAGCGCCCATTCAAATGCTTTTTTTGAAATTTTAGTAGCCATAAAAAATATTCCTCTCTTTTGTTCTGAGAGGAATATTGACTGAAATTTTAAGTTTTATTCAAAAATCATTGATTTTTCTATGGGTTTCACCGTAAATGCCGTTATTTTCTTGCGTTTTAAAGCCTTTTCGCATTTTTTAGCGCTCTTCAAATCCTCGAAAACCGCAAAGCAGGTGGGACCGCTACCCGAAAGTCCCACACCCAAAGGCTCAAAAGACTGCAAAAGTTTTTGCAAATTCTTATCTTCCCAAACCTCGTCAAAAGAATTATTAAGATATTTGCAAAGCTCTTTCAAATTATTTTCTTCGGCATATTTTACCGAAGAATCAATATCTATAAAGGCATTCTCTTTACTGTCAAGTCGGCGGTACATTTCACCCGTTGAGGGTTTTGTGCCCCACTTTGCCAAAACAAAATATCCCGATTCAAAAGGTTTTAGTTCCTCTAAAATCTCGCCGATACCCGTTGAACGCTGAGTACCGCCCTTTATAAAGAAAGGCACATCTGCACCTAAATAAGCTGCCATTTCTTCCATTTTTTCATTTGAAAGACCCGCATTATAAAGTTTATTAAGTCCCAAAAGCACAGCGGCTGCATCGGCACTTCCTCCGCCCAAACCTGCGGCTTCGGGAATACACTTCCTTATATATATTGAAGCGCCGCCCGAAATTTTGGTTTCTTTAAAAAACAATTCGGCTGCTTTATATCCTAAATTATCCTTGCCCGAAAGGTCTTTTTTTGAGCATTTAAGTGTGATTTTATCGGCTTTTTTAAGTTTCAATGTATCAAAAAGGCTTACCGACTGCATAAGGGTATCAATATAATGATATCCGTCCTCTCGCTTACCCTTTACATAAAGACTCAAATTTATTTTTGCGTTTGCCTTTAGTTTAATTGCCATAAAATCACACTCCTTTTACTTAAAAGGACTGCAAAAAGCAGTCCTTCAAATTATTTTATATATTTATCCAAGTTAAACTTTTCGCCGCAACCGTATTTTTCGTAAACATAGTCGATATCCTTATCGCCTCTGCCCGAAAGACAAGCCAAAATAGAGCCAGTTTTGTGCTCCTTAGCATACTTAATAGCAAAAGCTACTGCGTGGGCACTCTCGATTGCAGGGATTATACCCTCGAAACGACTAAGCAAGAAGAAAGCCTCCATAGCCTCCTCGTCACTTGCGGTAACATAGTTAACACGACCCATATCACGAAGATATGCGTGTTCAGGACCGACACCTGGGTAATCAAGACCACTGGCGATTGAGTAAACAGGCAAAGGTTCGCCTTTTTCGTCCTGTAAAAGATAACTTTCAAATCCGTGAAGTCTGCCCTTGGTACCAAACTGCATTGTAGCGGCGTGGTCACCAACGGCACTGCCCTTTCCTAAAGGCTCAACACCGTAAATATCGACAGGGTCAGAAAGGAAGGGTGTAAACATACCCAAAGAGTTAGAACCGCCGCCAACACAAGCGCAAACGCTATCGGGCATAATGCCTGTCATTTCCAAGAACTGTTCTCTGGCTTCAATTCCGACAACGCTTTGGAAATCTCTTACCATCTTGGGGAAAGGATGGGGTCCCAAGGTTGAGCCGATACAGTAAATAGCGTCCTTATACTCTTTCTGGTAAGCCTCAAAAGCGGCGTCAACAGCCTCTTTGAGTGTTTTTAAACCGTGGGTTACGGGGATAACATTAGCGCCAAGCATCTTCATTCTTACAACATTGGGGTACTGCTTTGCAATGTCAACCTCGCCCATATAAATATCGCATTCCAAACCGAAATATGCGGCAGCGGTAGCAAGTGCTACACCGTGCTGACCAGCACCCGTCTCGGCAATGAGCTTTTTCTTGCCCATAAATTTAGCAAGAAGTCCCTCGCCCATACAGTGATTTAATTTATGAGCGCCTGTATGGTTTAAATCCTCACGCTTTAAGTAAATCTGGCAGTTGCCGAAGAGCTTAGACAAACGCTCACAGTGGTAAACGGGAGTGGGTCTGCCCTGGAACTCTTTTCTTATACGGCGAAGCTCGTTAATAAACTGTGCCGAATGGCAAATTGACTCATAAGCGTCATTAATTTCCTCAAAAGCAGGGGTAAGCTCGGGGGATATAAATGCACCGCCGTACTCACCGAAATAACCGTCCTTCGAGGGGAAATTTTTTAAATAATTATCAAACTGTCTGTAATCCATATCTATTCTCCTTAAAATGTAAAACTTAAAAATTTAAACTTTTAAGTTTGCCATCGTTTAACAAGTAAAAACATAAAAGTACCTCCAAAACTAAAAACAGTCCTATCCCTAAAATGGGACAAGACTGTACTAATCCTGCGGTACCACCCAAATTGATGAAAACTCATCCGCTCTATACCGTACATTTATACGGTTTGTACTGTAACGGGTACTCCCGTCGGTTACTACTCACAAAATGCTTTCGACCGCCCTCATAAGTCCATTCGCCAAGCTCTCCACTACCGCCATTTCACCGCCGACGGCTCTCTAAAAGTTTCAAGACAAGGTTACTACTCTTAATCACAGGTTTTCATATTTTAATATATGATATCACTCTAAAAAGGGTTTTGTCAAGAGTTTTTGTGAAAATTAGATAAATGTGAGATTCTTTGAATTTTTTTCGGTTGACATATCGGTCTTTTGTGTTATAATTAATAAAATTATATTTATATAAAGGAGTAATGTTAAATGGCTTACTATTTTAAAGAAATGTCCCACACCTTTAATGAATACCTTTTAGTTCCAGGCTATTCATCTTCTGAGTGTGTTCCCGCTAATGTTAGTCTTAAAACCCCTCTTGTTAAGTTCAAGAAGGGCGAAGAGCCTGCAATCTCTATGAATATCCCCATGACCTCTGCTATCATGCAGTCGGTTTCGGGCGAGAAACTTGCAATCGCACTAGCTAAAGAAGGCGGCGTTTCCTTTATCTATGGCTCACAGACCATTGAGGAAGAAGCTGCAATGGTTGCCCGTGCAAAAGCATATAAAGCCGGTTTCGTTGTAAGTGGCTCTAATGTTACTCCCGATGATACATTGGCTGATGTTATCAAGTTAAAGGAAGAAAACGGCTTCTCCACAATAGCTGTAACCGATGACGGCACTGCAACAGGCAAACTTTTAGGTATTGTTACAAGCCGTGACTATCGTGTCAGCCGTATGTCCACCGATTTAAAGGTTAAGGACTTTATGACCCCCATTGAAAAGCTAATCGTTGCAGGCGAAGAAACAACCCTTAAAACTGCAAACGATATTATTTGGGATAACAAGTTAAACTCCCTCCCCATTGTTGACGGTGAAGGTCATCTCAAGTATTTCGTATTCCGCAAGGACTATGACGCTCACAAGGAAAACCCCAACGAGCTTCTCGATAAGGACAAGCGTTATGTTGTAGGCGCAGGTATCAACACCCGTGACTATGAAGAGCGTGTTCCCGCTTTAATTGAGGCTGGCGCAGACGTTCTTTGTATCGACTCTTCTGAAGGCTTCAGCGAGTGGCAGTCAAGAACTATCGCTTTCATCCGTGAAAAATACGGTGACAGCGTAAAGGTTGGCGCTGGTAACGTTGTTGATAAAGACGGTTTCTTATTCCTTGCAAAAGCAGGTGCTGACTTTATTAAGGTTGGTATCGGCGGAGGTTCTATCTGCATTACCCGTGAAACCAAGGGTATCGGCCGTGGCCAAGCAACCGCTCTTATTGAGGTTTGCGAAGCCCGTAATGAGTATTACAAGGAAACAGGAATTTATATCCCGATTTGTTCTGACGGCGGTATCGTTCACGACCACCACATCACATTAGCGCTTGCTATGGGTGCTGACTTCATGATGCTTGGCAGATACTTTGCCCGTTTTGATGAAAGCCCAACAAACAAAATCGCTATCGGCGGTAATTATTATAAAGAGTATTGGGGCGAAGGCTCCAACAGAGCCAGAAACTGGCAAAGATATGACCTTGGCGGAGATAAGAAATTATCCTTTGAAGAAGGCGTTGACTCTTATGTTCCCTATGCTGGCTCACTTAAGGACAATGTTGGTCTTTCTCTTTCAAAGGTTAAGTCTACAATGTGCAACTGCGGTGCTTTGAGTATTGCTGAACTTCAAGAAAAAGCAAAACTTACCCTCGTTTCTTCAACAAGTATCATCGAGGGCGGCGCTCACGATGTTATCCAAAAAGAAACATCAACAGGTATTATAAAATAGCAAAAAATTAAAGCTCCCGAAAGGGAGCTTTTTTTATTTGTTTTCTGCCATATATTTAATGATTTTTGCAACCTTGTCAATTCCGATTTTACTGTTGATAGCAATATCATAAGAGCGGCGATCGCCCCACTTGGTATCGGAATAATAGTTGTGATAAAAACTTCTGCGGCGGTCAATCTTTTTAATCAGACTTGCCGCTTCGTTTTTAGTGCAATTTTCATATCCGCAAACACGCTCAATTTTGTTTTCAGTGTCACCGTAAATAAACACACTGAGCAAATTGTCACGGTCCTTAAGTATACTGTCAGCGCATCTGCCGATGATTATGCAAGACTCTTTTTCAGCCAAATCCTTAATAATATTAGAGCCGATAGCAAATGCCTTGTCGCCAACGGGAATTCCGTGTCCGTTAACCATCATAGCCATATTATGAGTGGCGTTCATAGACAAAGTATAAAGCAAACTGTTTGTTGCGGTTTCGTCAATATCACGCAAAACATCTTCGGAATATCCGCTGTCCTTTGCGATAAGCTTAATTAAATCCTTATCATATAATTTAATTCCCATCATCTCGGAAAGTTCTTCGGCAACTGCTCTGCCACCGCTTCCATATTCACGGTCTATTGCAATAACTACATTTTTCAATCAAAACACCTCTTTAGATAATTTTACCATACACACTTTTAATAATCAAGTATTTTGTAAAGCATCGAAAATTTCTATCGCCTCATCAATTCGGTTAAGCTTTGCATACATAAGGCTTTGGGCTTTCTCAGAAAACTCTACAACATCGGGAATTCCTATACATTTCATTCCGGCGCTATGTCCCGCAAAAATGCCGTTGTCAGCATCCTCAAAAACAAAACAGTCTTTGGGGTCCACACCCATTCTCTCAGCTGTCAGCAAAAATATATCAGGTGCGGGTTTGCCGTTTGCAATTTCATCTCCGCCCACAATGGCATCAAAACAATCTACAGCCTTAACCTCATTTAAATGGTGCATAACCGATTTCATTGACGAACCCGACGCCAAACCTATTTTTATATTATTCTTCTTTAAATAATCTATAAGTTCTTTTGCGCCCGGCATAAATTTAACCACAAGATTATCTATTATGTACTGACGCATTTCGGCAATAAACCTTTCAATTTGGAGCGTCTTATAATTTTCTCTCAAATAGTTGCTCCAACCTGTTTGGTTCATACCGCAAACATGGTATATAGCCTCTCCTACACCGCTGATACCCTGATTTTGACCTGCAAATTCCCAAGCAGGAATACAAATTCTTTGGGTATCAAGAAGAGTGCCGTCCATATCAAAGATTACACTAAACACAAATTTTTCTCCTTTATCTAGGGTCTGCTTTTAAATTTTATCATAAATATTACAATCGGGCAAGTATTTTTACTTTAAATGGAATTTGTTTTGTGTTAAAATGATTTAAAAGGAGGGGCTTTGTATGTCTGTTATGTTAAACGAATATTTAAAAAAAGAATATGGCGGTAAAGTATACAAATTAGCCCTTTCTGCTGTTACAACCTGTCCAAACCGTGATGGTAAGGTGGGCTTTGGCGGTTGTATTTTCTGCGGTGAAGAGGGCTCGGGCAGTTTTGCTTCCCCTGTCAGTTTAAACATTTCAGAACAAATTGAAATGGCTAAAGCCAAAATCAAAAGTAAAACCGATGCCGACAAATTTATTGCCTATTTTCAAAGTTTTACAAACACCTATGCCCCAGTAGAATATTTAGAAAAGGTGTTTTTTGAAGCAATTTCACATCCTCAGGTTGTTATTCTTTCTATCGCCACGAGACCCGACTGTCTGCCTGACGAGATTTTAGCATTACTCAAAAGATTAAATAAAATCAAACCCGTATGGGTCGAATTAGGACTCCAGACAATCCACGAAAAAACCGCACAATATATAAGACGAGGTTATCCTTTGTCAGTTTATGATGATGCCGTTAAAAAACTCAAAAACATTGGTATTAATGTTATTGCACATATGATTATCGGTCTGCCCTTTGAGAGTGAAAAAATGATTATAGAAACAGCTGATTATATCGGTCAATCGGGTGCCGACGGAATTAAACTTCAACTTTTGCACGTTTTAAAGGGCACCGACCTTGAAAAAGAGTATTTGGCGGGTAAATTCAAAACCCTTTCTTTAGAAAGATATACCGAAATTCTCAAAAAATGTCTCGCCGTTTTACCACCTGATATGGTAATTCACAGAATAACAGGTGACGGTGACAAAAAGAAACTTATAGCACCCCTGTGGAGTGGGGACAAAAAGAAAGTTTTGAATTATATCAATAAAGAACTGTATAAATAAAAAATTCCCAAACCAAACCTCGAAGGTCTGCTTTGGGAATTTGGT
>JAZSDI010000140.1:0-5459 GCA_045531045.1 Acutalibacteraceae bacterium
TTATTAATGTTTATCGGCGCATGTGCAGGTTCAACAGCGGGTGGCTTGAAAGTATCGAGAGTAATAATGTTCTTCAAGTCAATTAAAGCCAATCTTAAGCATACACTGCACTCCCGTTCGGTTGAGACGGTGAAATTTGAAGGAAAAACTCTTGATAAAGAAACTGTAGCGAGTGTGAACGGATACTTATGTATTTACATTTTCTGCTTTGCGGTAATTGTGATTATTTTAGGATTTGATGTATTCGATTTTGAAACCAATTTTTCGGCTGCTGCCGCTTGTTTCAATAATATCGGTCCCGGTCTTGGTTTCGTAGGACCAACAGGAAACTATGCTGATTATTCGGTGATTTCAAAACTCACATTATCGGCGGCAATGCTTTTGGGCAGACTTGAAATTTATCCAATGTTACTCCTATTTTCACCTCGTATTTGGACCAAGAAAAAGGTAAAATAGTCCACTTGAAAATGGCACTGAAATATTATATAATTTAAAAAAAGCAAAGGAATTTAGAGTATGAATTTTAATCCTTTAGATAACAACGGTTTGGTAGAGGGCTTTTGCATTATTAAAAGCATTGATGTTAAGACCTCCTCAAGAGGGGACAGTTATCTTGATATGATGCTCTCTGATGCCGACGGCGAAATTAATGCTAAGCTTTGGCGTTATTCCAAAGAAATTCACGGTGAATACACCGCTAATGCTTTGGTTAAAGTCAGAGGCAATATTGCCCCTTATAACGGTGTTGACCAGTTGAAGATTGATAAAATCCGCCCCGCCGTTCAAAGCGACGGTGTTGACCCTGCTGATTTTGTAAAGACCGCTCTTTATTCAGGGGAGGAAATGTTTTCTGAACTTTACGGTTTGGCTGACAGCTTTGAGGACGAGGATTTAAGAAAAATTGTCTGCGCTATTTTAGAGGATAACAGACTAAAACTTCTTTATTGGCCTGCCGCATTCAAGCTTCATCACGCCGTTCGTTCGGGACTTATGCTTCACACCCTTTCAATAGTTCGTTTGGCTCAAAATGTGTGTAAGGTTTATCCCTTTGTGGACGAGGAACTTCTAATTGCGGGTGCAATTCTACACGATATTGCTAAGCTTTCAGAGTTCGAAGTTGCCGACACAGGCATTGCAACAGGATATTCGGTTGAGGGTAATCTCTTGGGTCATCTTACAATGGGTGCCGAGGTTATAGGAAAATATGCCGAAAAATTAGGGATAACAAGCGATGTGCCCGTTTTGTTAAAGCATATGTGCCTTTCACACCACGGTGAGCCTGAGTTTGGCGCCGCTGTGCGACCTATGTTTATTGAGGCAGAATTACTTAGCGAACTCGACTTGATGGACTCGAGGGTATATGAAATGAGAGAAGCGGTAGAGTCCGCCGAGAGCGGTGATTTCACAGGCAGAATTTGGGCTATGGAAAACCGCAAACTTTATAACCATGCAAGAAAAGATATAACTAAAGAAACAAAACTTTTTTAAGGAGAAAATATTATGAAAATTACAAAAGATATGATTATAGGCGAAATTTTGGATATTGATTCGGGTTGCGCTCAGTATTTCTTAGATATTGGTATGCACTGCCTCGGTTGCCCCGTTTCCAGAAGTGAGACTGTTGAACAGGCTTGTATGGCACATGGCACCGACTGTGACGCATTACTTGAAAAATTAAACGAGTATTTTAAAGATAAATAATGCAAAAACTGTCTTTAAGACTTAAAACAATTTTTGATTTAGTGCCTCAAAACGCCAAGGTTTGCGATATTGGTTGTGACCACGCTTTTTTGTCTATCGAACTTATAAAAAGCGGCAAGGCTAAAAGCGTTATAGCTGCCGACATTAATGAAAAACCTTTGAAAAAGGCAGAGGAAAACATCAAAAAATCGGGTGTAGAGAATATATCTTTGCGCCTTGGTGACGGTTTGGAAGCAATAAAAAAAGGCGAGGCTGATACCGTGATTATCGCAGGTATCGGCGGTGAGGTTATTTGGGGAATTATATCCCGTGGTATGGAAATTACTGCAAATAAGGATATAACCCTGATTTTACAGCCTACAACCTCGCCCGAATTTTTGCGCAAAAATTTATATGAAAACGGATTTGAAATTTTGAGTGAGGCTCCCGTGGAAGAAAACGGGAAGCTTTATTCTGTTATGCGTTGTGTTTATTCGGGAGAAAAAGCAAAGCGTGAAGAATATTTTTATTTTTCGGGGCTTGTTGACCCTGAAAATCCCGTTGGCAAAAAGTATATAGAAAAGCAAAGAGACCGAGCATACAAATGTATGACGGCGCTTGAAAAGCTAGAAAACAAAACCGAGGAATTGGCTTTTTATAAGGAGATTTACGAAAATTTATGGCGTTTGACGGCGGATTCCTAAAGAAAGTCTTGGGCGAATTAAATCAAGCCTTAGACTCCCATATTGATAAAATATACCAGCCGTCTCGGGACGAGCTGGTTTTACTGCTTCGTAAGAAGGGTTTTGCAAAGCGACTTTATATAAATGTCAAAACAGGCTCGGTGCGACTTCATTTCACCGAAAGCCGACCTGAAAACCCCGCTGTACCGCCCAATTTTTGTATGCTTTTGAGGAAATATATTTCCTCTGCAAAGCTTGTGAATATAACTCAGCCGTCACTGGAGAGGGTTGCAGAATTTCACTTTTCTGCCTCTAATGAGATGGGTGATATTGAAAACTACCGTTTGGTTTGCGAGATGATAGGTGCTAAAGCCAATATAATTTTGCTTAGAGAAAACGGCAGAATTGTGGACGCACTAAAACACAGCGATGTAGAAACTGCAAAGCGTTATATTTTGCCGAATGCGGTTTATGAATATCCCGAAAGGGAAGAAAAACTAAACCCGATAGAAAACAAGGCGGAGATTTTAAAGGATTTATCAAAAGACACCCCCGACCTTGCTAAAAAGCTTTTAAATCGAGCCGAGGGTTTTTCGCCTCTGATTTGCCGAGAAATTGAACACAAGGCTCAGACTTTGGGACTTGAAACAGCTTATGATGGCTGTTTGGCAGATTTAAAAGAAAATATTTTGCCCGTTATAGTTTTAAAACCTGACGGCACACCCCTTGACTACTCATACACAAAAATCGAGCAGTACGGCACGGGGTATGATAACAAGATTTGTGACAGTTTTTCAGTGCTTTTAGATGAGTTTTATTTAGAAAAGGATAACTTGAATCGCATAAACAATGCCGCAAGGGATATTATAAAACTTGTTAAAAATCTGAAAGACAGAACTGCCAGAAGACTGGCGCTCAGACTCGAAGAACTTAAAAAATGTGAAAACCGTGAAAAATTCAGAATTTACGGTGAACTCATAAAGGCAAATCTTTACAAATTGAAATCGGGTGACAGCGAGGCAGAGGTCGAGAATTATTACGACGAGAATATGTCGGTTATAAAAATTCCGCTAAATCCCGCACTTTCGCCCTCAAAAAATGCCGACAGATATTTTAAGGAATATAAGAAAACCTATACCGCCGCCGAGGCTTTGACAAAATTCACCGAGGAAGACAGATTAGAGCTTATATACTTTGACTCGGTTTTAGAAAGTATTGAACGCTGTTCTTCGGTTTCGGAAATCGGCGAAATCAGAGAAGAACTTTATGATGCGGGATATATAAAACGCCCCATTCAAAAGGGTGCAAAAAGAAAAGAAACCCTAAAGCCTTTAGAGTTTACATCAGATGAGGGTTATAGGATTTTGGTGGGCAAAAACAACACCCAAAATGATTATTTAACCACTAAATTTGCCGCTAAAAACGATTTGTGGTTTCATACAAAGGATATACCTGGCTCTCACGTTATAGTTTTGTGCGGCGGTAAAGAGGTAAGTGACGACACCATTTTATTTGCCGCCTCCTTGGCCGCTAAAAACTCTAAAGCAAAAGAGTCTTCACAGGTGCCGGTTGATTACACACCTGTTAAATTTGTCAAAAAGCCAAATGGTGCTAAAGCAGGTATGGTTATATATACCACAAATAAAACCGTATATGTTGACCCAAAAAAGATTTAGGGGAAGTGAGTTAGATGAATATAGGTATTTCTACTGCCTCCTTTTATCCTTTAGAGACTGAATTGGCTTTAGAGGAAATAGGCAAAGCAGGGGTGAAAAATACTGAAATATTTTTCAACTGCGAGAGTGAACTTAAAGATAGTTTTATTGATATTTTGCTTGAAATCAAAGAAAAGTATAATATGGATATAACCGCCGTTCACCCCACGATGTCTCTTGCTGAATCCTTTATGATTTTCTCGGCGTATGAGCGTCGTTTTAATGAAGCGTTAAAAAAATACCGCCGTTATTCCGAGGTTGCAAAGGCACTTGGCGCAAAGTATATTATTATGCACGGTGGCAAACCCAACGGAGTTTTAACCGACGAAGAATACTGTCAGCGGTTTATGATGGTAAAAGAGGAGTGTCGAAAAAACTCGGTCACTGTTTTGCAGGAAAATGTTGTGAATTACCGCTCGGGCGATATTGATTTTTTACGCAGTATGAAGAATATATTAGGTGAAGAAGCCGAGTTTTGCTTTGATATAAAGCAGTGTATCAGAAGCGGTTATTTGCCAATGGAACTCATAGAAGAATTTTACGATAATATAAGGCATTTTCACATAAGCGACCACTCGGTTGCGGGTGACTGCCTGTTGCCTTTAAACGGAAAATTCGATTTTGCGGGATTTTTTGAATTTTTAAAGAATAAAGATTATAAAGGTGCTTTAATGACCGAGGTTTACCGTTTTTCTTACAAGCAAGAAAAGGAAATTTTTGAGTCATACAATAAACTTTTAAATATAAAGGGCGAGATTTATGGAAAGTAAAACCCTTAAAATTGTAAAAAAAGACGAGCTTGTTTATATTCAGTTCCCAAAACTTTTAAAGTGTGACGGTGTGCGTCATATTTTCTCCACCCGCCACGGCGGTGTAAGCGAGGGAGACTGCAAGAGTATGAACTTGAATTTCGAGAGAGATTCAAATAGGGAAAATGTAATTAAAAATTATAAAATTCTCTGCGATGCAGTGGGAATTGATTTTGACGGTTTGGTTTTAAGCAAACAAACCCACACCAACAATGTTGTAACAGTGACCGAAGAACATAGGGGCACGGGAATTTCAAAACCGGCATTTAACGATGTTGACGGACTTGTTACTAACTGTCCCAAAGTCGGTTTGGTGACTCAATATGCCGACTGCACTCCTTTGGTATTTTATGACCCTGTCAAAAGGGTTATTGCCACTTCCCACGCAGGTTGGCGAGGCACTGTTAAACTGATAGGCAAATGCACAGTTGATAAAATGGTAACGGAATTTGGCTGTGACCCCAAGGATATAATTGCGGGTATTGGTCCTAATATAGGACAGTGCTGTTATGAGGTTGACGACCCCGTTATTGACGAATTCAAAAAGCTTACATTTTTAAATCTGCCCGATT
>JAZSDI010000144.1:0-4607 GCA_045531045.1 Acutalibacteraceae bacterium
GCGTTTCCTCTTTGGGTGCAGAGTTTGTTTCAAAGGCGGTTATTATTGCAACCGGCACCTTTATGGATGGCAGAATTTATGTTGGCGAGGTTAATTACTCCTCGGGTCCTGATGGCAGTTTTGCTACTATCGGACTTTCAAGCTGTCTCGAAAAAATGGGTGTACCCCTTCGCCGTTTCAAAACGGGAACACCCGCAAGAGTCGCTCGGGACAGTATAGATTTCTCTGCTCTTGAGGTGCAAGAGGGGGACGAGCAAACCGTTCCTTTCAGTTTTTCCACCAAGGAAGACCCCAAAAACAAGGTTGTTTGCCACATTTCTTATACAAATGATGAGACTAAAAAGGTTATTTTGGAAAACCTTAACCGCTCGCCTTTATATGCGGGGGAAATTGAGGGTATAGGCCCCAGATATTGCCCGAGTATTGAGGATAAAATTGTTCGATTTGCGGACAAACCAAGGCACCAATTTTTCATTGAGCCTTGCGGCGAGGAGACCGAGGAAATGTATCTTCAAGGTCTTTCTTCCTCTTTGCCCGAAGAGGTGCAAATCAGCCTTTACAAAACAATTCCTTGCCTTAAAAATGTTAAGATAATGCGTAATGCTTACGCTATTGAATACACCTGTGTTGACCCACAGTTTTTAACCGCAACCCTCGAAATGAAAGGGCTTGACGGTCTTTACGGTGCGGGTCAGTTTAACGGCTCCTCGGGTTATGAGGAGGCGGCGGCTCAAGGGTTAGTTGCCGGAATTAATGCGGCGCTTAAAATCAAGGGGGAGGAGCCTCTTGTTTTGTCACGCTCATCATCATATATCGGTACTCTAATCGATGATTTGGTAACAAAGGGCTGTATGGACCCATACAGAATGATGACCTCTCGCAGTGAGTACCGTCTGCTTCTCCGTCAGGATAATGCCGACGAAAGACTAATGCCTATAGGTCATAAATTGGGTCTTATAAGTGATGAGACCTATACCGAATTTTTAAATCGCCGAGAGCAGAAGGAAAAGGAAATTGAACGCCTTAATTCTACCTTCTTGGCTCCAAGTGAAGAATTAAATAAACTTTTGGAAGAACAGGGCACAGCCCCAATGTCTACAGGTATGCGCCTTGCCGACTTGGTTAAGAGACCGCAACTGACATACGATATGTTAGCACCTTTTGACAAGGAAAGACCCTCTTTGCCGAGAAATGTCAGAGACAAGGTTGAAACCGAGGTTAAGTATGAGGGATATATTTCCCGTCAACAAGCTCAGGTCAACGAGATGCTGAGACTCGAAAAGAAACTTATCCCCGCCGATATTGATTATGACAAGGTTTACGGTCTTCGTCTTGAGGCGGTCGAAAAACTAAACAAAATAAGACCTGCTAATATCGGTCAGGCTTCTCGAATTTCGGGTGTCAGCCCCGCCGATGTATCGGTATTACTTATTTACCTTTCAAGATAATTATGGAAATTAAACATATTTTTGAGCCAACACCTCTCCAGTGCGGTCAGGCGGTGCTTTCAATGGTAACGGGCAAAAGCACTGATGAGGTTGTAAAGGTTTTAGATAATGACCGAGAGACCACCTTAAAGGAAATGCTTTCTTTTTTGGAAAAAGAGGGGTTTTCGGTAAGCCACAAGCGAGTGCAAATAAACAAAAAAGAGGAGCTTCCAAGACTTTGTTTTTTAAGTCTGGAAACTCCTAAATGTTGGCATTGGTCGCTGTATTTCGAGGGTATTTTCTATGACCCCGAACACGGCGTACTTAACGATTTTCCCGAAAGTCGTAGGCGTTATTATTGGGAAATTAAACTTTAAAAAGGTGGGCGTAACTCTCAGAATTTGCAAGTGTTACCCAGTCGTCATCCGCAATTATAATGTGGTCTAAAAGACAAACATTAATGTGGGATAAAGCCAAAGCTAAGCGCCTAGTCATTTCAAGGTCGGCACTGCTTGGCAATGCGTTGCCATTTGGGTGGTTGTGGCAAATAACAGCACCCACAGCCTTTCTCTCAATTACCTTTTCGATAACACTTCGGGTGGAAACACCAATGGATGAAACATCCCCCTCACCGATAGTATCAAAGGCAATAACTGTGCCTTTATTGCTTAGGGTAACAAGAGTGAAAACCTCGGTTGTGTAGCCTATGTATTTCTTCATTAAAGCATCGCTGATTTGGTCAATGCTTGTAATCTTTGGTGATTTAACCGACTTTTCCTTGTTGTATTCCCTGAAAACGGGCAAGAACAGTTTTATAAGTGCGGCAGCGGATTCGCCGATTCCGTCAACACGCATAAGTTCTTCGGGTGTGGCTTCTAACACAGCCGCAATACTGCCGAAACGGTTTAGCAAAGCGTGTGCTGTTTCGTTGGTGTCCTTTCTCGGAATTGCGAAAAACAAAAGAAATTCTAATATTTTGTGAGGCGGTGTGGCATCTGAAAAGCCATTTTCCAAAAACTCCTTGCGAACACGTTTGCGATGTTCTGCGTGTGGATTATATTTCTTTGCCATAGGGACACCTCCTTTAAAAACATAACGACATTATATAACAAATTTTGGATATTTTCAAGGGTAGATATAAATGAAAGAGTTTATTGTAACTAAAAATGATGCGGGACTAAGGTTTGACAAATTTATTGTTAAAATTTGCCCCACCTTGCCGTCTTC
This sequence comes from Acutalibacteraceae bacterium, assembly GCA_045531045.1. Classification (GTDB taxonomy): domain Bacteria; phylum Bacillota; class Clostridia; order Oscillospirales; family Acutalibacteraceae; genus UBA737. The sequence continues at coordinate 2,655 of JAZSDI010000144.1, forward strand.
ATTAATGTTTAAATATATCCGCACAAAGCGGTTTAAGATAAACGGCAAAAAGGGGGAAATCAGCACCCGCTTAAATGAGGGTGATGTGATTTCTGCCTATGTTAATGACGAGTTTTTTGCTCAAATCGAGCCTAAATACTCTTTTCTTTCCGCACCCTATAATATTGATGTTGTTTATGAAGATGAGAATATCTTGCTTGTGGATAAAAAGCAAGGACTTTTAGTCCACCCCGATAAAAACGAATACACAAACACTTTAATTGACAGAATTCAACATTATTTGTATAAAAAAGGGGAGTATGACCCCAAGGCTGAAAACAGCTTTGCGCCCGCTTTAGCCAACCGCATTGACCGAAACACAGGCGGAATTGTTATTGCCGCTAAAAATGCCGAATCCTTGAGGATTTTGTGCGATAAAATCAAGTATCGTGAAATGGATAAACGCTATCTTGCGGTGGTGCACGGCGTTCCTAAAAAGAAAAGTGATATTTTAGAAGGATTTTTGGAGAAAAACGAGAGTAAAAATCAAGTTTATCTTAAAAATTATAAAACAAAGGATAATAAAACCATCAGAACAAAATACCGTGTTTTGCAAAGCAAAAACAATTTGTCCTTGGTGGAAATTGAACTTTTAACGGGTAGAACCCATCAAATCAGAGCCCATATGGCATCTATCGGCCATCCGCTTTTGGGCGAGGGGAAATATAACAAATCAGCTGAGGACAGAAAAAAAGGTTTCGATAAACAGGCGCTTTATTCTTATAGCCTTATGTTTGACTTTAAAACCGATGCGGGCATTTTGAATTACTTGAAAGGCAAGAAATTTACCGTTGATAAGGTTTGGTTTGCCGAAGAACTTTTTGGGAAAGACTATATAAAAAGATTAGGAGAATGATTATGGCAGTTTTGAAAATTACAACTGAAAATTTTGAAAAAGAGGTTTTAAATTCCAAGAAACCCGTTTTGCTCGATTTCTATGCCGACTGGTGTGGACCTTGTCAAATGATGGCGCCCACTATAGAGGAAATCTCAAATGAGCGTGAGGATATTGTTATTGGCAAAATCAATGTTGATAACGAGCCTAAACTCGCTCAAGCGTTCCAGGTTATGAGTATTCCGATGTTTGCAGTTGTGAAAGACGGAAAACTCACCAACACCTCGGTAGGTTACAGACCAAAGGATGAAATTTTAGGGTTGTTGTAACGGACAGTCGGGGACGCCTGTCCCTACGATATGATTTTTATATCCGTGCGAAGAACACCGAAATTATTCATAAAAAAACGGCTCCGTTAGGAGCCGCTTTTTATTAATCACAACAAATGTCGGGATTCTTTTTTGGTGCTTTTTTGGGAGCGGGTGCGGTAACATCGCCAAGACCGCTTGTTTCCGAGAAAAGAACATTTGCCTTTGTCATATCAACAGCATCGGTGGGAACAATGATTTTTGATGCGCTGCCGTTAGACATTGCAACCAAAGCCTCATATTTTTTAAGCTCTAAAACGCTCAAATCGGCGTTGGCGGCTTTCAAAGCGGCAATACCGTCTGCCTCGGCTTTTTTGGCAAGTAAAATTGCCTTGGCTTCACCTTCTGCACGGGCAATTCGAGCATCACGCTCACCTTCGGCGGCTAAAATCATAGCCTGTTTGTCACCTTCGGCACGGGTGATAACCGCAGCCTTGTGACCCTCTGCCTCAAGCAAGGTTTCACGGCGGTCACGCTCGGCTTTCATCTGCTTTTCCATTGCATTTTGGATTTCGGCAGGGGGAATAATATTCTTTAATTCAACACGGTTAACCTTAATGCCCCATTGGTCGGTGGCACAGTCAAGAATTTCGGTCATTTTGCCGTTTATAGTGTCACGAGAAGTCAAGGTGTCATCAAGTTCAAGCTCACCAACAATATTACGCAAGGTGGTTGCGGTAAGATTTGAAAGTGCGCTTATGGGGTTAACGG
>JAZSDI010000095.1:0-15937 GCA_045531045.1 Acutalibacteraceae bacterium
GTCTGACCGAAAGAGGAAGATGCTAATTCTACAGGTCCCATATTAGATTGCTTATGATAAGTAGAATTTGCTTCGCCGGGAAGGTCAATACCTGTTTTCTCGGTAAGTCCAAATGCTTTAAAGTATTTGGAAAAGGTGTTAATTCCTATATCCTGACCTATGGTTATAAAGGCAGGGTTACAGGAATTTGACATTGCCTGTGCCAAGGACTGTGTTCCGTGACCGGCAAGTTTATGGCAATTATAGTTTCTTCCTGCAATGGTGGTATGACCGTTGCAATAGAAGGTATTGCTTTCGTTAATAAGATTTTCTTCTAATCCGATAGCAGCAGTCACAACTTTAAATACCGAGCCAGGCTCATAGGTATCAGAAACCGCTTTGTTACGCCACTGACGGTTTAAAAGTTCACTTGTTTTTTTAGATTTTTCCTCGTCATTTTCTAGGGCATCAACAATTTGTTGGTCGGCTTGAGACAGTGTAAACGGGGCGTTGGGATTAAAGTCGCCTTTAACCGCCATAGCCAAAATCGAGCCGTTTTTAACATTCATTACGATAGCGGCGCCACGCTCTGCAATTTGGTTTTCAGCTATTGCGGCTTCCAAATATTTTTCGGCAGTGTACTGAATGTAAGAATCAAGCGTTAAAACTAAAGAACTGCCCTTAGTTGCCGCCTCAACCCTCTCATAGGTCCAACTCATATCGGTACCAGCGGCACTTTTTGCAGCAACAACACGACCCGCAATTCCTGTAAGCTCGTTGTCGTAATAACTTTCAAGTCCGCCCAGTCCTTGGTCATCGTCACCCACAAAGCCTAAAACCACTGAAGCCAGACTATCATTTGGATAATATCTCTTGGTGGTCTCGTCAAGACCTACATATCTCACAAGTTCTAAACCTTCATATTTTTCATCGCTTAAGAACTCTCTGACTTTATCTGCAACGCTCTTATCAATCTTTTTCTTGACTATAACATAGTATGAGTTTTTATCGGTTTGCTCATATATCTTTTCATACTCAACATCAAGTATCTTTGAAAGGTTTTCGGCAATAGTTTTTCTGACATATTCCCTATCGGCATCATCATCAATTTTGTGAATTCCGTTAGGTGTTATGTAAACCGTCCATGCAGTCGTACTCTTGGCAAGTACCTGCATATTTTTATCGTAAATATCCCCTCTTGGAGCAGAAACCAAACTGTCATAAAGTTGTTGTTCTGAAGCCTTGCTTTGATACTTCTCCCCATTAACAACCATTATGTTTACAAGTCTCACTGCAGAAACGCCACTAAAGGCAATAATTAAGGCCAACATAACAACAATTATGCGTCTAATCATTTCTTTGCCAGGTTTAACTGTCATTTCTGCACCCCCAATGTAAAGTCGAATACGAGAGTTGGAAAATTCCACTCTCGTATACTAATATATTACCCTTGATTAATTTATTATTACTCCGACACCATTAATTTGCCGTCTGCCGTTTTTGCGGCATCTTTATTATTAACTCTAATATAAACCACGTTGTCTTTTTCGGGTTTAGTCATACCAAGCTCTGTGGCTTCAAGTTCAAGATTTGCAAAAGAAATTCTCCTTTGCATCTCAACCTCAAGTTCTGTTTTTTCACTGTCAAGTTCAGCAATAGCAGCCTTTACTTCGGTGATTTCAGCGTTCACTTCGTTGATTTTTAGTCTCAAAGCAATATTACCGCAAAGTCCCGCTAAAACAATAACTGCCGTCATAACAATTAATGCCGGTGCCGAAACAGCTTTTGTTGCCGCCCTTCTGCGCTTAGCCTGATTTTTTCTGACTCTGGGCATTACAACAATATTATCATTTTGTGCGGTTGTTCTTGCAGGTCTTGGCGCAAACATACCGAAGTCATAAGCAAGACTGTCGTTATAATACTTAATATTATTCACTTGTAATGCTCCTTTATCTTAGTTTCTAGTTTTTTATTATTACCCTGAGTTTTGCGCTTCTGCTTCTTGGGTTATTTTCAAGTTCTTCCTCACTGGGTTCAATAGGTTTTCTGGTCAGTAGTCTTCCCCTTGGAGTCTTACCGCAAACGCAAACAGGAAAATCGGGCGGACAGGTGCAACCTGTTGTAAACTCCTTGAATTTAAGTTTTACTATTCTGTCCTCTAAAGAATGGAAGGTTATAATGGCAAGAACACCGTCAGGTTTTAATAAATCAAAAGCCTTGTCCAATGTCTCGCTTAAAACATCTAACTCAGCATTAACGGCAATTCTTATTGCCTGAAAAGATTTTCTTGCAGGGTGTCCGTCTCGCCTTGCGCTTGCGGGGACTGCATTTGCAATTATTTCTGCCAACTGCAATGTGGTTGTTATTTCTTTCTTCTCTCGCTCACTTACAATTTTCTGAGCAATTCTTTTTGAGAACTTTTCTTCGCCGAAACGAATTAATATATCACTAAGTTCCTTTTCGGAAAAGGTGTTCACAATATCTTTTGCCGAAATTCCACTTTGGCTCATTCTCATATCCAATGGGGCGTCTTTATGATAAGAAAATCCCCTCTCAGCAGTATCGAGCTGATAAGAGGAAACACCCAAGTCCAAAAGTATTCCGTCAACCTTATCTATTTTCTCAGCAAATGCAACATCGTCCATTTGTCTGAAATTCACATTAATAACCTTTGCAGGTAAACCCTCTAAGCGCTCGGTTGCAACTTTTACGGCATCTGGGTCTTGGTCAAGCGCTAACAACAAACCGCCATCTAATCTTTTGGCTATTTCTTTGGAGTGTCCCGCACCGCCTGCAGTACCGTCAATATATATACCGTCAGGTTTAATGTTTAAAGCTTCAATAGTTTCGTTTAATAAAACAGAAATATGATTAAATTCCATTTTAGAAATCAAACTCCTCAAGAGATGAAGCTATAGATTCAAATGTTGTGGTTTCCTTTTCCTTAGCCCAAGCGTCGCTGTCCCAAATTTCAAGGTTTGTATCCATACCGATAATATGAACCTCGCTGTCAAGCCTTGCATACTCACGCAAAGAATTGGGCACCAATATTCTACCCTGTGTATCAAATTCAACATTAAAAGCACCGTCATACAAAAAACGTTTAACATTACTTGACTTTGCGGCAGGCATACTGCCCAAACGCTCAACAAACTTCTTCCATTCGTCCATTGAATAAACGCAAAGACAACCTTTCCCGAAAATACCTTTACATATAATAAAGTTTTCGCCAAGTTCATCTCTGAAAGCAGAAGGGATGAAAACTCTGCCCTTTTTATCAATTTTATGGTCGTAACCTCCGAAAAGCACAGTTCTCACCTCCATTTTCACCACATTTAAACACTTTAATGGTATTTTAATGCACTTTTCACCACTTAACTGAATTATATAACGATATTTTCAAAAAATCAAGTATTTTTTTAAAAAATGAAAAACTTTTTTCAAAGCATAAAAAAACACCCGATAAACGGGTGTCAAATCCGTCTATCGGGTGCCGATTTGCAGCAATTATTTATTTTGTGCTTCTTCGTATTTTGCAACAACGTTTTTAATTCTGTCAGCAGGGTCAAGAAGATGGCTGATGGAATTGTCATAGTTAAGAGTATCAATCAAGAGTGCGATATACTTAGACATATTAACGCTGCAGTACCACTCACGCTTTAAAAGTTCTTCGGTCTGGAAAATAAGGTTAGTAGTGAATACCTTATCAATCAATCCGTTTTCATAATATTCATCAAACTTATCAAGACCTTCAACAAAAAGACCAAAGGTAGAGAAAACAAAAATTCTTGCAGCTCCCTTTTCCTTGAGTTTTGCTGCAATATCAAGCATAGATTCACCGGAAGAAATCATATCGTCAACAAGGATTAAATCCTTACCTGTGATATCGTTACCCAAGAACTCATGAGCTTCAATGGGGTTTCTGCCGTTAACAATAACAGAATAGTTGCGGCGCTTGTAGAACATACCAAGCTCAAGACCTAAAACAGATGAGTAGTAAATACAACGACCCATTCCGCCTTCGTCAGGGGAAACAATCATAGTATGGTCACGGTCAAGCTTAACATCAGGAACAGTCTTAAGTAAAGCCTTAATCATTTGATATGCTGCCTGAACATTATCGAAACCGTCAAGAGGAATAGCATTATTAACTCTGGGGTCGTGAGCATCAAAAGTAATAATATTCTTAACACCCATAGCAACAAGTTCTTGCAACGCCATAGCGCAGTCCATAGACTCTCTTGTGGTTCTTCTGTGCTGTCTGCCCTCATAAAGCATAGGCATAATAACGGTAATTCTTCTGGCTTTTCCGCCTAAAGCTGCAATTATACGCTTTAAATCCTGGAAGTGATCATCAGGACTCATAGGAACAACTTGTCCGTACATTTTATATGTAACATTGTAATTGAAACAATCGCAAATAATATATACATCAAGACCTCTTGCAGTATGGTTTAAAACTGCCTTTGCCTCACCTGTTCCAAAACGGGGACAGTTAGCAGGAACTACAAAAGTTTCATCCTCTTTAACATCACGCCATTTTTTAAGGTAATAATCCACCTTTGAAGAAATATCCTCACAGCCACGCATACTTATAATCGCCATATCGCCATAAGGAGAATGCTTGAAATCTACAGTCGCCATTATTAAAACCTCCGCTTTTTTTAAATCATACATATAATACCACAAATCCCTTCACAAAAAAAGCCTTTTTTGAATTTTTTTTGAACTTTTTTGAAATTTATTTTTTCTCACTATAATATGGTTTGATAGTTGAATTTTTTTGTGTTTTTTGGTATAATGGTTGTGTATAAAATAATGAAAGGTGCCTTTATTATGCCTAAAGTATATTTATTAGCACACACACCTAATCCCGAGCACACTATTGCTTGTGCCGCAAAGCTTTGCTACAGCAGTTCAAAGGTTAGCGAACTAAGTGAAAATCTAACAGATGAACAAGCTTCTTCTTTCGTAGATATGCTAAGTCAGATAGGTCACGAGAGCCCTATTGAACACGCAAGTTTCACCTTTGGAATTGAGGGTGTTTCCAGAGCTTTACTTGCACAGATTACCCGCCACAGAATGGCATCCTTCTCGGTTAAAAGCCAACGCTATGTTAGAGAAGGCAGTTTCGAATACATAACCCCTCCCGAAATTGCAGAAATTCCCGAAGCGTTAGAGGTTTTCGAGGAAATAATGGCAGAAGACCAAAAGCGTTATGACCGCCTTTCTGAAATTTTAAAAGAAAAACACAAAAATACCTTTATTGCCGAGGGCAAGGACGAAAAAACCGCTGAAAGATTAGCCGAGAAAAAGGCTATCGAAGATGCTCGTTTTGTTTTACCAAACGCTTGTGAAACACAGATGGTTATGACAATGAATGCCCGCTCACTTATGAATTTCTTTAAAATTCGTTGCTGCAAGAGAGCTCAATGGGAAATTCAGGATGTTGCAAACCAAATGTTAGCGCTTGTGTCCGCAGTTGCTCCCAACCTATTTAAAAATGCAGGTCCTTCCTGTTTAAGAGGCGGCTGCAGCGAAGGTAAAATGACCTGCGGCAAAGCGGCAGAGGTTAGAGAATTTTATAAGGAACTTAAAAACAATGGGTAAATTAATAGTTATAGAAGGACTTGATGGTAGCGGAAAGTCCACTCAATTAGAATTGCTTGAAAAAAATCTTAAATCAAAGGGCATTGACTGCAAGGCAGTCTCCTTCCCTAATTATGACAATCCCTCAAGTACTTTGGTTAAAATGTATTTGGGCGGTGAGTTTGGCAAAAAGCCCGATGATGTTAATGCCTTTGCGGCATCAGTATTTTACAGTGTAGACCGCTATGCCAGTTTTAAATCCGACTGGGGTAATTATTACACCGACGGTGGCACCATAGTTTCAGGCAGATACACTACCTCTAACGCCGTTCATCAGTGTTCCAAACTCCCCGAAGACGAGTGGTCTAATTTCTTAGATTGGCTTTATGATTTTGAATACAATAAAATTGCTATCCCAAAGCCTGACAATGTTATTTTCCTTGATATGCCCATTGAGGTTTCCCAAAAGCTTTTAACCAAGCGTTACAAGGGTGATGACACTAAAAAGGATATCCACGAAAGTGATACTGAATATTTGGCTAAATGTCGCAAAGCGGCCGTTTTCACTGCCAAATACTCAAATTGGGAGATTATCCCCTGCGCTGAAAAGGGCGAAGCCAGAACTATTGAGGCTATTGCAGAGGATGTTTTAAATTCTGTACTGCGTGTGTATGAGGACTAATTATGGTATATTTATTTTTGGCTGACGGTTTTGAAGAGTGCGAGGCCTTGGCACCCCTTGATGTTTTAAGAAGAGGCGGTGTAACGGTTAAAACTGTTGGTATTGGCAACGAATTTATAACAGGCGCCCATGGCATAACAGTTAAATCTGACATTTTAGAAAACGATGTTTTGTTAAATGAAGATTTAGAGGCGGTTATCCTCCCGGGTGGTATGCCCGGCACAATAAACCTCGAAAATAACCAAACAGTAAGAGATGCTGTTTCTTTTGCACAAACGCACAACAAATTGATTTGCGCCATTTGTGCCGCACCTAAAATTTTAGGTAATATGGGGCTTTTAAAAGACAAAAATGCAACTTGTTTCCCTGGTTTTGAAAACGAACTTAAAGATGCTATTATTTCTGACAACTCTGTTGTTACAGACGGCAATATAATTACTGCCAAGGGTGCAGGTGTTGCCTTTGAGTTTGGTTTTGAAATTTTAGCATATTTAAAGGATAATACAACTGCGGACTCTTTGAAAAAGCAAATGCAATTTATCACGGAGGTTTAAAATGAGCGAAAACTTTCAAAATGACGATGCTTTTATAATCGGTAAAGGTTTTGAACTTAAAGAAGACGAAATTAAAATAAAAAATCCCAAAAAACCAAAAAGAAAGAAAAACAATTCTCCTATTAAAGGTATTATATGGATTGTTTCTATCGTTGTTGTATCGGTGGCTTTATCTCTTGGCATTATTTATGCAGGTGCCGATTTCACAGGCATCGGTTTTGGCAGAGGCGAAGATACCACAATGGATATTCCTATGGGAACTCCTGCCGCCGAAATCGCCGAAAAGCTTGAGGAAACCGGTGCGGTTAAAGTTCCCTTGCTTTTCAGAGTTTATTCAAAACTAATGGGATATGACAACCAATTTAAATACGGTCTTTATACCTTTAACACCGAAGCGGGTTATAAAGCGCTTTGCGAAATGTTAATCTATGACGGCGCTAAAGCAGAAACTATTGAGGTTACTATACCCGAAGGCACAGGCATTAACGATTTCACCAAAAATGTGAACGGTGAAAAGGTCACAGTCCCCGGAATTGCAACCATTCTTGAAAACAAGGGTGTTTGTTCTAAATCTGATTTTTACGAGGCTTTAAGAGAGGCAAAAAGAGATTCTAAACTTCTTTCAGGGGCAGATGATGTTAAGACATATTATACCCTTGAAGGATATCTTTTCCCCGAAACATACAGTTTCTATTCCTATGACAACTCCAAAGAATGCGCCCGTCTTGCGGTTGAGCGTATGCTTAAAGAAACCGAAAGCCGAATTACCGACGCTATGTTTAAACGGGCCGAAGAAATGGGCTATTCTATGAACGAAATTTTAACTATGGCGTCCATAGTTCAAATGGAGGCAGGAATAGAGGTTAAAACAGAAGAAGCCAAGGCACGTCTTGAAACCAATATGAAGGGTGTTGCCGGTGTTTTCTATAACAGATTAGATTCAGCCGAAACAGGCGGAACATTAGGCTCATCCCCCACTCTGTTTTACGGTGATAGCTTTAAGCAAGACGACGGCAGATATAATACACAAGGAGATAATGAATTTTCTGCAATAAAGGGACTTCCTCCCGGACCGCTCTGTTCCCCAGGTATTGACGCTATAAATGCGGCACTTTACCCCAAAAAATCCGATTATTACTATTTCGTTACAGATAGCTCAGGCAATTTCTATTTCCACAAGACCATGGCTGAGCAATCGGCTACCATAGCCAAACTACAGCAAGGAAAACAATGGATTTATGAGTATTTTAACTGATTTTATAACCCTACCCGAGCTCCTCTCCCCTGCGGGTGATTTAACAAGACTCAAAGGCGCTGTCGATTTCGGTGCCGATGCGGTATTTTTAGCGGGTGAAGAATTTGGTATGCGCACCGCAGCCACCAATTTTGGCGAGGAAGATTTAAAACTCGGTATTGACTATGCCCACGCCCACGGTGTCAAGGTGCATGTCACCTGCAATACAATACCCCATAATGCTGAAATGCCAAGGCTCCCCGCTTTTTTGGAAAGACTCAACGAACTCGGCGCAGATGCTATTATAGCCTCCGACCTTGGCACTATGAATATGGTCAAAAAACACGCTCCAAACTGTGATTTGCATATATCGGTACAGTCGGGCATCTGCAACTATGAAACCGCCCGTGCTTTTTATGATTTAGGCGCAAAACGTGTTGTTTTAGCCCGTGAATTATCTTTAGATGAAATTGCCGAAATCAGAGCAAAGACCCCAACAGATTTAGAAATTGAGGCATTTGCCCACGGCGCTATGTGTGTTTCCTTTTCCGCAAGATGTCTTCTTTCAAGTTATATGACCGGTAGAGATGCCAACCGAGGTGACTGTGCACAGTCATGCCGTTGGAGTTACTCTTTGGTGGAGGAAAAGCGCCCGGGACAGTATATGGACATTACCGAAACCGACAAAGGAACCTATATTCTAAATGCCAACGATATGTGTATGGCAGAACATTTGGATAAAATGATTAAAGCGGGTGTTGGCAGTCTTAAACTTGAGGGCAGAGCAAAATCTCATTATTACACCGCTGTTGTTACAAACGCTTACCGTGGCGCATTAGACAGTATAAAAGCAAACCCATTTGACTGGAAATGTCCTCAGTGGGTTTTGGAGGAACTTAACAAAATCAGTCACCGCACCTACTCAACAGGTTTTTATTTAGGTGTTCCCGAAAATTCACAAACCTATCAAAACGCAGGATATGTTAGAGACTATTCGGTTGCCGCTGTTGTTGACGGATATGAAGACGGTTGCATTATCGCCACCCTTAAAAACAAGTTTTACAGCGGTGCTGAGCTTGACTGCTTAGAGCCAAAATCCCCACCTTTTATCATTAAGGCTGATAACCTGATGAATGAAAAAGGCGAGTATATTGAGTCGGCACCAAGCCCGATGATGAAAATTAAAATTCCTTTTGAGAGACCCGTAAAGCAAGGTTCTCTTTTAAGAATGAAAGCTGAATAAAGTAATACACCTCTCGTCAATACTAAGCGAGAGGTGTTTTTTATGCGAAAACGAGCGCTTATTTGTTTTTTGGTTTGCATTGTCTTATTTTTTGTCTCGGTATTGCGTGTAGCAACTATTTCCACAACTGATTTTTCTCAAGCATCAAATACTAAAAATGGAATCAGACTTAAAATTTCAAACAGTCGAGGCACAATTTATGACCGAAACCGTGTACGCCTCACAAACAGCGAAAAAAAGATTATTGCCTGTGTTTCCCCAACACCCAGAGCCATCACCGCTATAAGCAAAGTTCTAAAAGGTAATGATTTACAAAAGGTATTGAACGGACTGAAAACAAATAAACCCGTCATTTGTGAAGTGCCAGAAAAAATTAACTGTGACGGGATAATTTGCACCACCATCTACACCGATGAAGACACTCCTTCACGGCATATAATTGGCTACACCGACAGTGAAAATAAGGGTGTCAGCGGTATTGAAAGAGCATATGATACCCTGCTTTTTTCAGAAAACGAAATATCAGTATTTTATAACACCGACGCAAAGGGCAGAATCTTAGAGGGAATTGAACCCGAACTTAAAAATGATAACCGTGCCGCAACCCACGGTGTTGTAACAACTCTTGATATTAACATTCAAACAATAGCCGAAGAATGCGCCGAAAATTTAGAAAAAGGTGCCGTTATTGTTGCTGACCTTAAAGGAAAAATCAGAGCCAGTGTAAGCCGTCCGAATTTTGAGAGAAACAATGTAGGTATTTATCTTGAAAGTGAGAGTTCTCCCCTCTTAAACCGGGCCATTAACGCCTATAATGTGGGCTCGGTTTTCAAGCCGTGTGTTGCCGCATCAGGAATTGAAAAAGGTATTCATAACTTTTCATATACCTGCACAGGCAGTTGCGAAATAATAGACCGATTTTTCAAGTGTCACTACTTAGAGGGTCACGGTCCTCTGGATTTAAGGGGCGCTTTAGCACAGTCTTGCAATACATTTTTTTACAATTTTGCATTTGAAATTAGCGGAAATGAAATCTTAAAAACCGCAAAGGCATTAAATTTTGGGCAAAGCTTAAAACTTTGTGAAGGAATATATACCGCACAGGGTAATCTTCCCCAAAAAGAAAATCTTGCAAATATTGCTCATTTAGCAAACTTCAGCATTGGTCAAGGTGAATTGTTGCTTTCGCCAATTTCAATTCTCACTCTTTACTGTGCAATAGCTTCAAATGGTGAGTATTATCTTCCCTCGCTTGTTGATGGAACAATCGAAAACGGAAAATACAGTGAATATGATATTGGACTTCCCACAAAAGTATTTAATGATAACACTGCTAAAGTTTTAAGAGAATATCTTGTCAGCGTTTTAGAAGAAGGCACCGGTGAAGCCGCAAAACCTCAAACCGTAACAGCGGCGGGTAAAACCGCAACCGCACAAACAGGTAAATACAGAAACGGCAGAGAAATTTGCGAAGGATGGTTTTGCGGATTTTTTCCCGCAGAAAATCCGCAATATGTTGCAGTAATTTTTTCAGAGGATGACCAAAAACAAACCCTTAGCTGCGGTGAAATATTCAGTATTTTAGCCGATAAAATAACCTCCCTTAAAATTTAGGGAGGTTATTCTTTGTCTTTTTTGATTTTCTTTTTTAAAACTCTAAATGCGGCGGCTAAAATATGACAGATGCGAACACTCAGGTCAAAATAAAATGTAACACTCCACTCCGCTTCGTATTCACAACGAATATCAATTTTTCTTTTTCTGTCTTTAACCTTAATAATAGAATTTATAAATCCTAAAATTGGATATGCAACAGCACAACACTCGCCATAGTGTATTGCCGACAATGCAGCATCCTTAGAAGAACAAACGATTTCTAATTCAAATTTTTCACCTTTACAGTGTTTTAAAAGAGAAACCAGTTCCTTTAAAACATCCTTTAAAAGTCCTAAATTTTCACGAACAAGGGATACAATATCTTTCTTCTTTTCTTTTGTTTCGGCTTTTTTATCTGCCCCGACTTTTTTCTTGAGTTTATCAAGAGATTTGCTTTTTCTTTTATCGTCACCGAAAGTGAACCAAAGAATTTTGCAAAGAAAACTAAAATTATTTTGCTTGTCATTTTTAATGATAATATGAACAGGAAGCAAAAGGATAGCAGCTATCAAAAAGAGAACCACCGCTAAGATTATTAAAAAAATCTCCATATTTTACCTCCCGTAGTTCTTTATTTATATTATATCAAATTCAAAACACTTTAACAAGTTTTTTATAAAAAAGCACACCTTTTTCGGTGTGCTTTACATCTATAATATTTCTTTTGTTGCGATTATGTCTGCACCGTATAAATCTTTTATGATTATATCACCTATTTTAACAGGTGCCATAATCTCGGTATTGCGGACTTTACTCATAATATCAAAGATTTTATCCTTTGGTATAGGGCATGAAGTTTTAACACTTACCATAGAGTCTTCTCTATTTGAGACTCTTACAATGGATGTTACCATTCTTGTAGGTGCAGTACACTCATCAATACCGTATGTTTCACCCTTGGGACAAGCATTGCCCTTGACAGTACATTTACCATCATTAATTTCAACCTCAAGCGCACAACCACGAGGACAAACTATACAGGTCAAATTCCTTTTCATTATATTTCCTCCAAACTAACGGTTATATCGCCGTTTATCAACGTTAATTTTTCTTTTTTAAGAGTAACCTTTTCCATTTCACCGGGAGCAACCTTAAGCTTAACAGCAGTTGCCAAAACTTCCTCTCCCGATTTTACAGTAAATCTAACCTTACCAAAGGGCTCGGTTACACGCATAAATAGTGCAATGTCCTCTTTTGATGTTTTATGTACCCTTTGAGGTAATACATATCTTACACCGTTACCAGCAGTTGTATTCACGGTTTCGCCCTTTTCAAGAGTACCATTTACAAATTTGGCAGCGGCATTACCCGCAATTTCGGCTTCATCAGAAACATAGTCAACCAAATCATGCACCTGCAAAACATTACCGCAAGCAAAAATACCCTCAACCTCGGTCTGACGGTTTTCATCAACCAATGCGCCACTTGTAACAGTGCTCATTTCGATACCTGCCATCTTTGTAAGCTCGTTTTCGGGAATAAGTCCAACCGACAACAATAAGGTATCACATTCAATATAACGCTTGGTTTCCTCAATTACTCTGCGATTTTCATCAACCTGAGCGATTGTAACACCCTCTAAACGCTTATCACCATGAATTTCGGCAACTGTGGTGCTTAAATAAAGCGGAATGCCAAAATCCTCTAAGCACTGAACGATATTACGGGTAAGACCGCCAGAGTAAGGCATAAGTTCACAAACAGCTTCAACCTTAGCGCCCTCAAGCGACATTCTTCTCGCCATAATAAGTCCGATATCACCCGAACCTAAGATAACCACCTTTTTGCCAACTGAATAGCCTTCGCAGTTCATAAGCTTTTGTGCCGCTCCCGCACTGTAAATACCTGCAGGACGACTTCCACTGATATTAAGAGCACCTCGACTTCTTTCTCGGCAACCCATAGCAAGAATTACAGCCTTTGCTTTAAAGGTCAAGATACCGCTTCTATTGGTGGCTGTAACAATTTTGTCGTTTGTAACATCCAAAACCATTGTTTCGTAGTACACCTTAATGCCACGTTCGGTCACCATATCCTTATAAACCGCCGCATATTCGGGACCTGTAAGCTCAGCTCCCAATTTATGCAAACCAAAACCGTTATGTATGCACTGACGCAAAATACCGCCAAGTTCCGGTTCACGGTCTAAAATAATAACATCCTTTACTCCGCTATCATAAGCGGCCACTGCAGCAGCCATACCTGCGGGGCCACCGCCAACTACTAAAATATCACACTCTATCACAACTACTCACCTCTTATATTTTATCAGTAACCATTTCGGAACCTTTGCCGTTTTTAGTAACCTTTGTCAAAGGAATATTGTTTTGCTCAGCAATAAGTTTCATAACATAAGGACCGCAGAAGCCGCCTTGACATCTTCCCATTCCCGAGCGAGTTCTTCTTTTAACTCCGTCAATATCCGTTGCGGGAGGATTACGCTTAATAGCTTCTAAAATCTCGCCCTCACTAACAGTTTCGCAACGGCAAATGATTTTGCCAAATGCGGGATGCTCTTTTATATATTCATTCTTTTGCTCATAACTCATTTCTCTGAAGAAATGTGGGTTTTCTCTGCTTCCGTTAAAATTCTTGTTTTCTACAAGGGAGAGTCCTATATTTTTCAAAATATCCACAGTATATTCTGCAATAGCAACACAAGAAGAAAGACCGGGAGAATCAATAGCCGCAACATTTACAAAGCCTTTTTGCGCCTTGCTTTCTTCGATTATAAAATCTCCGTTTCTCTCTGATGAACGAACACCGCAGAAAGAGGTTATAACATTGCGGAAATTAACCGAAGGCACACTTTTGGCCGCAAGTTTAATTACTGTATCCATACCTGCGATTGTTGTGCTTTTATTTTCAGCACAATCAACCACACAAGCAGTAGGTCCTGTCAAAAGGTTGCCATCAACCGTGGGAGATACAAGTATACCTTTACCCTCTTTTGAAGGCACTTGGAAAATTGTATGAGAAACACGTGTACCCTCAGCTTTATCAAGTAATAAATATTCACCGGCACGCGGTATAATATCAAACGAATTGTCCCCTACCATTTTTGCAATTTTATCGGAATTTCCACCGGCACAGTTTACAACATATTTAGCCTTTACTTCTTCGCCCGATGCAGCTTTTACAGTGAAAATATCATCTTCCTTTATAATTTCACTGATTTCAAAATTGCACTTTAATTGAGCACCGTTATCCATTGCGTTACCAATTGCAGCAATTGTTAAATCATAAGGACAAACAATACCCGAATTGCTTACCGAAAGAACACTTGTTATCTTATCAGAAAGTAAGGGTTCTTCTTTTCTGGCTTCGTCACCGGTTAAGATTTTAAGTCCCTCAACTCCGTTTTTAATCCCTCTTTCATAAAGCTCGGTTATAGCCGCATTTTCATCCTCGCCAAAGGCACAAACAAAAGAGCCGTTTCTCTTAATGGGGACATTGAGCATTTTTGCAGTTTCAAAAAGTTTTTCAACACCCTCAACATTAAGCTTTGCTTTAAGCGTGTCAGGCTCGGGGTCAAAACCGCCGTGAACGATACCGCTGTTTGCCTTTGAAGCGCCACATGCGACATCATTATCCTTTTCCAAAACGCAAACCGAAAGGTTGTATTTTGAAAGTTCTCTTGACAGCATACCACCTGTAACACCGGCACCTGCAATTACTACATCATAAATCATTTTCTCTTTTCCTTTCTTAAAAAACAAAGAAACGGAAAAAGAACGCAATATACTTGCGTTTTCCTTCCGTTTCTCTAATTCTCTGGAATTTGTATTCAGTTTAAATATACCAAAGCTCTGTCTTTCCGGTTGATATTGCCTCTGCACCGTTTTTCAAAGCCTCTGTAACCTCTTGCTTGGTCTCTATTAATCCACCTGCTATAACAGGAATTCCTTTAGAGACAAATCTTTCAATAACCTTACTTGCAATTCCCGGCATAATTTCGATTAAATCGGGTTTCGTAGACTCAAGCATTTCTTCAATGCTATCAACGCCCTTGCTGTCAAGCGCGAAAAAGCGTTGCACAGTAATCAGCCCAAAATCGTTAGCGTAGCGGATAAGCTGACCTCTTGTGCTTATAATTCCGTCCGCACCAAGTCGAGACAAATATTCAACGCCCGTCTTATCTTTACCTATGCCGTCCGCCAAGTCAATATGAATAAATATTTTTTTGCCTGCCAAATGTGCTTTTTTAATGGTTTCCTCAACCTCAAGCAGTGAAATCTTGAGTATAAACAAAATTTCCGCTTGTGAATCCAAGGCACTTTGCAAGGCAGTATTAGGAATAGCCGCAATAACCGGACTTCTTTCAAAGCAGTCTCTGATTTCTCTTGAGTTCATATTCACACCCCAAAAAAAGAAAAAGGCAAGGATACAGTAATCCCCTGTAAACCTTGCTTCTCATAAATCTCAGCCCAATCATTATATAGCATTAAAATATAAATGTCAAGTTTGAAGATTCTAATTTATTAATTATAAATAATTCTTAGCTAATGTAATAATTAAAATTTCCGTCGTTCAAATCCATGTTGACGGAGATTTTAGTGATATTGTGCCTACGGCACAGTGATATTTTCACTTCGTGAAAGTGATATTGAAACCTGCGGTTTCAGTGATATTATATTCGCCTCCAAAACTGGGCGAAGCCCAATATCGCTCGTCTTTAGCCGAATATCACTGCGTAGCAATATCACTCGCCGCAAGGCGAATATAACTGAAAAAGACGATTGCTTTCGCAATCGTCTTTTTCTTGGTGGGAGATGGTGGATTCGAACCACCGAAGGCGAAGCCAGCAGATTTACAGTCTGTCCCCTTTGGCCACTCGGGAAATCTCCCATATTAAATTTAATGGAGCTGGTGGACGGACTCGAACCCCCGACCTGCTGATTACAAATCAGCTGCTCTACCAACTGAGCTACACCAGCATTTTCAGCGCCTAAACACTATAACATAAATGCCCTTGATTGTCAAGCAAAAAGTTAAAAAAA
>JAZSDI010000071.1:0-6489 GCA_045531045.1 Acutalibacteraceae bacterium
ATTTCAATTTCCTTTAAAACTGTTTCCTTTTCCTCAGGCGGATATTTATAAGCTACCGCCCATTTTGGAAATTTTGAGGTACTTCCAAGGTCATCTCTGTAAGCGAGATTATCAACCTTAACAACAGCGCCGTCAATATCAAATTCCAAATTACCACGGTTGTCTCCAATGCGTTCAATTTCATTAATCACGCCCTCTATATCATTGCATTTTGTATAAAAAGGAAGAGTGTTGAAGCCTAATTCCTTTAAAAAATCAAGGGTTTCAATATGTGATGTGAACTCTTTTCCTACAATTCTTTGAATATTAAAAACAAATATGCTAAGTTCTCTCTCGGCTGTGATTTTAGAGTTCTTTTGTCTAAGTGACCCTGCCGCCGCATTGCGGGGATTTTTGGCAAGTGCCTCACCCATTAGTTCTTGGCGTTTCAAAAGCTTCAAAAAGCTTTCTTTAGGCATATAAACCTCGCCTCGAACCTCTAACTCGCCGTCAAATTTTATGGCCTTTGGTATACTTTTAATCTGCAACAAATTGGCAGTTACATCTTCACCTATCACACCGTCACCACGGGTTGAGCCTCTGAAAAACAAACCGTCTTTATATTCAAGGCTCACCGATAATCCGTCAATTTTCGGCTCGACCGAAAACACAGTTCTATCAAGGTCAATTTTTTCGCCAAAGGCTTTGAGTTCTTCAAAATCAAAAACATCTTGCAAACTTTCCATTTTAACCGAGTGAACAACCTCATTAAAAAGTCGGTTTGCCGCACCGCCGACATTTTGAGTGGGAGAATCCTCTTTGAGAAGTTGTGGATATTCTTTTTCCAAATCTTCAAGTTCTCTGAGCATTCTGTCATACTCAAAATCCTCAATTTCGGGAGCATCGTCGATATAATACTTTTTATTGTGGTATTTAAGTTCTTTACTTAATTCCTCAATCCTAGATTTTGCGGTATTAAAATCCATTATGTTTCTCCTATTCTGCAATTGCTCCATAGTCGTTAATAAGTCCTCCCGTGTTGTCTGTCTGACTTTCCAAAACATTTGTAAAGGCATCGGGAGATTTGCCTACAATTACTGTTTGCGCCGCAATGGCGGTTGTGGAAGCATTAATACCACGGTTATAACCGATTATAACAAAGCTTCCCTTTATATCTATGTCCACATTAACAATATGTAATACCTGATTTATACCCGCACTCTTGAATTCGTGGCTGAAATCAACAAAACAAGTGGTTGTAATCTGCATTTTGAGTTTTATATCAGGACCAAAACCGTTAGTATAACTGTTTCCGAAAAAAGAGCCTAAGGGTATTGCCACATCGTAACGCTCTTCCTTTTCAATAAGCCTTGCCATTTCGTTTGAAATTTTGCTTTTAAGACCGTTTATCTGCATAACATCAATTTCAAGGCTTGTGACATATCCGTCAGAGTTTTCACTAAGGTTTACAATATCCTTATAAGAAATCATTTCCTTTTCGAAAACATTAACAATAGCCTGATTGGCATAGTTAAGCATTATAGTCTCAGCCGCACTTACAGCATACCTTAAAATTACGGGTTGCATCAGATAATAGGTTACAACCGAAACAATAATGACTATTATAAGAAATACTGATATCAAAACTCTCTTATAGTTTCGTTTATGTTTTCTAAATCTCATACAATCACCCTGCCCACTCTATTTTACGAAAAAGCAGAATAATTGTTAATTACATATCTATTTTACAAAAAAAACATCAAAAATACAAGTATTAAGTTGAATTTTAACTTCCAAAAGTATATAATAAAATTATCTTTTTAAAAGGACGTAAATTTATGTTTAAATATAGAATTTTAAGTGCGATTTTAGTTGTCTTTTCTATCCTTACGCTTGTCGGTTGTAAGGACAAAACAGAAGACGCATATATTTATTTTGAACTACCCGAAACACCCGTTACACTCGACCCCCAAACCGCAAGTAGTGACGCAGAATTAATTATTGTTCGCAATATTTATGAAGGTCTTATGCGCATAGATAAAACTGGTAAAGTTACAAACGGTGCCTGTGTGGATTACACTAAAAACGGCCTTACATATACTTTTACTCTCAGAGAAGATATGTTTTGGAACAACGATGAGCCTTTAACTGCCAAGGATTTTGTTTTTGGACTTCGCCGAGCACTAGACCCGCAAACCAAAGCTCCCTTTGCTTCAAGACTTTTCTGCATTAAAAATGCAAAAGCGGTAAATTCGGGCGGTCTTTCCCCTGAAAACTTGGGTGTTTCTGCCCCTGATGACAGCACAGTTAAAATTACACTCGAATATGAAGACGCAGACTTTTTATATAATCTCGCAACCTCGGTCGCCATGCCTTGCAACGAAAACTTTTTCAAAGAAAGTGCCGGAAAATACGGGCTTTTCAAGGATTATATAATATCCTGCGGCAGTTACCGCCTAACCAAATGGAACAAGGAAAGTTTTGGTATCAGACTTTATAAAAACGAGGAATATAACGGAGCCTTCAAAGCCCAAAACGCCGCAGTTTTCCTTACATGCAATAATGATAAACCCGTAACCGAAAAGCTTAAAGAAAACAATATTGATATAGCCTTTATTGACAGCGCCCAAAGCAGTGAAATGGAAACTGCAGGACTCAAAACCGCCGATATTCAAAACATCTGTTGGGTAATGACAATGAGCAATGACTTTACTAAAGAAATGCGTACCGCTCTTTTCAGTCTTGTCGGCAGCAATGTGTTCAAAGACAATTTAAAAGACGGGTATGTTAGCGCCACCTCAATTTATCCCGAAATCTGTGACGCTGTTATAGATAGTGTTGTTGTCAACTCTTATGATTTGGAACAAGGCAAGAATTTATTTAACCAAGAGGTTAAAAAGCTTGAAAACTCCAAATTTCCATCTGATATTAAACTGACTTATTACGATAACGGATATGTTAAACCCATTATTACCGATATTGTAGGACATTGGCAAAGCAATCTTTCGGCTTTTGTAAATATTGAGTCTGTAAATGATGCTCAGCTTTTATTACCTCAGTTGAAAAATCAAACTCTCTCAATTTCTGTGTTCCCTGTTAAAGCACCGAGTAAAAACAACGCTGAATATTTAATGAATTACGGAACACTCGAAACAAATTTAAGTTTAGTGCAAGAAAATATCACAAATTCAAAAAATATTATCCCACTATTTTTCCAAGATACCACACTTTGTTACACACAAAACATATTGGAAATTCCGATATATGAAGATAATGGCTTTATAGATTTTGCACTTGTTGTCAAAACCGAAGATTAGTTGACAAATCTCACAAAACGGCACAGTTTTGGTATGAAATCCACCCACTCAAAACATTTTGAAAAGCTTAAATCGGTTTCGCTGTTTTCCAAAATATAAAGTAGATTTTCTTTTGTGAAACCGTTGTTTGCTATACCCTTGATAATATTCTGAGTTATTAACTGTTTAGTGCCAATGCTTTGTTCATTATACTCGAGCATCTCGGTTATCTGAACTCCGGTGTGTCTTAAATTGTCAAATTCGACTCCCCCAGCAATATCGACGAAATATCCAACCATTTCATAATTACAACTGAGATTATAATCTACAGTATAGCCATAACTCTCGGCTTCGTTTTCGAGAAAAATTATATTTATTATTTCTTCCTGAAAATTCAAATCGAGAAGAATTTTGTCTTGGCAAACGGTAAACAAAACAGTTTTATTTTCGGGTATTTGCGTATAATACGGC
Source organism: Acutalibacteraceae bacterium (assembly GCA_045531045.1). Classification (GTDB taxonomy): domain Bacteria; phylum Bacillota; class Clostridia; order Oscillospirales; family Acutalibacteraceae; genus UBA737. Next base: position 3,747 of record JAZSDI010000071.1, read on the forward strand.
ACCGAATCAATCGGCTCGTTTGCTGTTGTCTTTTTAAGTCTGCTATCAAGATATAAATATCCGCAACCAAAAATAATTAATTCAAAACAAAGCAGAAATGCACCTATTTTTAAAAACTTTTTTATCCTTTTTTTCATAAAATCACCTATTAAATTTTGCCCAAAAAAGCAAATAAAAACCCACCTTTCGGTGGGTTTTTATTATTTATAGGTGATTTTTACCTCGTTTTCATAAGAGACAGAGATTTCATCGATACTGCCTTCGGCATTTTCAATTATAATATCGACAATTTTTGTTTCAATTTCACGTCTAATTGCGTTGCGAAGCTCTCTGGCTCCCCTTTTGCCGCTTTGGAATTTATCCGCCAAATACTCACAAATCTTATCATCATATTTAAGGGTTATAAGTTTTTCCTTTAATCCCTCTGCCAATTCATCGAGCATTAAAGCAGAAATCTTAACAAGCGTATCTCGGCTCAAGGGAGAGAATACAACAATTTCATCAACTCTGCCGATAAATTCAGGACGCAAAAAGCTTTCAAGCGCTTTCATTGCCTTTTCCTTTGAAGCGTCAGCAACAGTTTTGCCAAAGCCCAAAAGATTATCGCTTCGTTCACTTCCCGCATTAGAGGTCATAACAATTACAGTGTTTTCAAAGTTGACTGTTCTTCCCTGAGCGTCGGTAATCCTGCCGTCGTCAAGAATTTGAAGCAGAATATTCAAAACATCGGGGTGAGCTTTTTCAATCTCATCAAACAAAATTACGCTGTAAGGTTTACGGCGCACCTTTTCGGTAAGCTGACCTGCCTCGTCATATCCAACATATCCTGGAGGCGCACCGATTAAACGGGATACGGCGTGTTTTTCCATAAATTCAGACATATCGAGTCTGATTAAGGTCTCGGGAGTGTCAAACAACTGCTCGGACAAGACCTTTACAAGCTGTGTTTTACCAACGCCTGTGGGGCCGACAAATATAAAGGAAGCGGGTCTGTGGGCAGTGGAGGTTTTAACCCTTGAACGCTTAACAGCCTCAGCTACAAGGCGGGTTGCTTCCTCTTGACCGACAATTTTTTTGTTGAGTTCATCCTCTAAACCTGATAATTTCACAAGGTCGCTTTCTTGAATTTTGGTAGCAGGAATACCTGTCCACAATTCAATCACTTTAGCAACATCCATATCGGTAACGGTCATATTAGAAACCTTAAGGCAAAGTTCTTCCGACTCTTTTTTATACTTTTCAAGGTCAGCCTTTACAAGAGCCTGTTTTTCATAATCGGGATTTTCAACATCTGCCTCAAGTTTTTCAAGTTGAATTGAGTAATCCGCAACCTTCTTATTAAGCAAATAGAGATTATCAATATCCTTGTTTTCAAGACTCGCACAAGCGCAAGCCTCGTCCAAAAGGTCTATTGCCTTATCGGGTAAATATCTATCGGTTACATATCTTTCGGACAAAATCACGCATTTTTTCACAATACTATCAGGTATTGTAACGCTGTGGTAAGCCTCGTAATAACTTTTAACACCCAAAAGGATATTTTCAGCCTCAGCAAGAGAAGGCTCCTCGATAATAACAGGTTGGAAACGACGCTCTAAAGCGGCATCCTTTTCAATGTATTTTCTGTATTCCTTAAAGGTTGTGGCACCGATTACCTGAATTTCACCTCTCGAGAGTGCAGGTTTTAAAATATTTGCGGCGTTCATACTTCCCTCTGCCGAATCACCCGCACCGACAAGATTGTGAATTTCATCAATAAATAGAATAATATTACCGGCCTCTTTAATTTCGTCCACAAGACCTTTAACACGGCTCTCAAATTGACCTCTGAACTGAGTTCCGGCAACAAGACCTGTTAAATCCAAAAGATAAATTTCCTTGTCAAGAAGTCTTGCGGGGGCAGTTTTGTTTGCAATTTGCAAAGCCAAACCCTCAGCAATAGCGGTTTTACCAACACCCGGCTCACCGATTAGACAAGGGTTATTCTTGCTTCTGCGTGATAAAATTTGAATTGTGCGGTAAAGCTCTTTATCTCTGCCGACAATTATATCGATTTGACCCTTTCGAGCCTTTTCGGTAAGGTTTGTGGAATACTGCTCTAAAAATCTGCGTTTTTTCTTCTTAGTCTTTTCCTTTTCCTTGCCGTTTTCGGTTTTTTCACTTGTTTCTTTGGGTTCAGAACCGGTTAAATTTCCGAAAATTTTATTAAAGAAAGGCATTGCAGGGGCAGTCCCCAAATCAAATGTTTCGTCGTTGAGTTCTGCATCGTCTATATCATCTAAGGACATTAAATCCATAAACTGGTCGCTCATTTGCTCAATATCCTCATCAGATATGTTCATTCTTTTAAGCATATCATCAACAGGTTTAATGCCTAATTCTTTAGCGCAAACAAGACAAAGTCCGTTTGGCTCTGCATTTGGGTTTGACATATCCGACATAAATACAACTGCCGGTCTTTTCTTGCATTTGGAACAAAGCTTCATCATTATTTTTAAAAACTCCTTGGAATTTAAATAGAAAGTATAAGTAATTTAAATAAAACAGTCGACTCAATTGCCGAGCTTGTGAAAATCAGAAATCCGTTTTCGGTCAAAGGAACAATTAATCCTATGATAGAACAGAAAATTACTGCTATTGCAATACCTTTAATCGTTCCCAAAACGGCACCCAATGTTTTATTTGCCTTGCCAACAAAACTAAAGGAAAACAGTTTATTCAAAAGTTTAGCAAGGAATTTCAC
>JAZSDI010000085.1:0-3853 GCA_045531045.1 Acutalibacteraceae bacterium
GGTGCCTATTCAGGTTGCAGTTTCGGGTAAGGTTATTGCCCGTGAAACAGTTAAAGCTATGCGTAAAGACGTTCTTGCTAAGTGTTACGGCGGTGATATTACACGTAAGAAAAAACTTCTCGAAAAACAAAAGGAAGGTAAAAAGCGTATGCGTCAGTTAGGCTCGGTTGAAGTGCCGCAAGAGGCATTTATGGCTGTGCTTAAGCTTGACGAATAGTTTAAGACTAAAATGAAAGAGAAAAACCAAAGAATTTTATTTATCATTTGCATTTTTGCATTAATATTTCTTCTGATAATCAGCGGTTGCTTTATATATAATATTCTTGACAAAAGCAACGCCGTTGATGAACCACAAAATTTCATCTCACAAAACAGTTTAATTGAATCTGAGGAAAATTTTTCTTCTGAAGATACTTCAATTGATGAAAACACAGGTCTTAACACAAAGTTTTCAAAACTTTTGCTTGTTAATCCCGATAATGCTTTGCCAAGTGACTATAATTACACCGAGAATTTAACCACTGTTGACAGCAAATATCTTTGCGGTGAATTAAATCAGTTGAACAAGGAAATTTTGCCTTATGCTATTGCTTTGATGGAGGCGGCTTCGGCAGACGGTGTTGATATTCGTATTAGGTCTCCGTATCGTTCTTATGAAATTCAGCAAAGACTGTATAACAACGAAGTTGCAGAATGGAAAAGCAAAGGCTTATCTCAAACTGATGCCGAAAATAAAGCGGCTACTATTGTTGCCCGTCCGGGAACTAGCGAACATCATACTGGATTAGCTATTGATTTTAATCAGTCGAGTGATTTATTTGCAGAATCAGAAGCATTTCAGTGGCTTCTCGAAAATGCAGAAAACTATGGTTTTATTCTAAGATATCCTGAGGACAAGCAGGAAATCACTAAGATTATTTACGAGCCTTGGCATTGGCGTTTTGTTGGCATTGAAGTTGCCAAAGAAATTAACGCCAAAGGTTTATGTTTTGAAGAATATATTGAGGAAATTAATAATAAGGAAAGTGTGGCAGAATGAAAAAAATAGGCTTTGATAATGAAAAATATATAAAGCTTCAATCTCAAAAAATCCGCGACAGAATAAAAATGTTCGGCGGTAAGCTCTATATGGAATTTGGCGGAAAACTTTTTGACGATTTTCACGCCGCAAGAGTTTTGCCAGGCTTTGAACCCGATGCTAAGGTTAAAATGCTTTTAAACCTTAAGGACGAGGCAGAAATTGTTATTGCCATTAATGCTGATGCCATTGAAAAGAATAAGCGTAGGGGAGACTTAGGAATAACTTACGACCTTGACACACTTCGCTTAATTGATGCTTTCAGAGAAATCGGTTTGTATGTTGGCAGTGTTGTTATTACCCGCTATACCGGTCAACCTTTGGCTCAGGTTTTTGAAAACCGACTTAAAGCCCTTGGAATTAAAGTATATAAACATTATCCAATTGATGATTATCCTTATAATATTCAGCATATAATTAGTGAGGACGGTTTTGGTAAAAACGATTTTATTGAGACTACCCGTGAGTTGGTTATTGTTACAGCGCCTGGCCCCGGAAGCGGAAAAATGGCAACCTGTCTTTCTCAGCTTTATCACGAGCACAAAAGAGGAATTAAAGCAGGTTATGCTAAGTTTGAAACTTTCCCCGTTTGGAGTATTCCTTTAAAACACCCTGTTAATGTTGCTTATGAGGCGGCTACCGCTGACCTAAACGATGTTAATATGATTGATCCTTTCCATCTTGACGCCTACGGTGAAACCACCGTTAATTATAACCGAGATATTGAAATTTTCCCTGTGCTCAATGCAATGCTTGAGGGGATTTTAGGTGAGTCACCATATAAAAGTCCAACCGATATGGGTGTTAATATGGTCGGCTTTGCGATTTCTGATGATGAGGCTGTGAGGGATGCCGCTAAACAGGAAATTATTCGTCGCTACTATAATGCAACCGTTAGTGTAAGACAGGGCATGGCTGAAGAAAGCGACGCATATAAAATTGAACTTTTAATGAAGCAGGTTGGCGTTACAACAAAAGACCGTGCTGTCGTTTCTCAAGCTCTTAAAAAGGCAAAAGCAACGGCTGCGCCCGCAACCGCAATTGAGTTACCTGACGGACAAATTATCACAGGTAAAACTTCAAGTCTTTTGGGTTCTGCTTCGGCAATGCTTTTAAATGCCTTAAAGGTATTAGCTGAAATTCCCGATGAGGTTAATTTGATATCCCCAACAATTATCGAGCCGATGCAAAAGCTTAAAACAGAGATTATGGGAAATCATAATCCAAGACTTCATACCGATGAGATTTTAATTGCTTTGTCAATTTGCGCCGCAAGTGATGACTTGGCAAAAAAAGCGCTTGATAATGCTTATAAACTCGCAGGAAGCGAAGCTCATTCAACCGTAATTCTCTCAAGGGTTGATGAAAATGTGTTCAGAAAATTAGGTATAAACCTAACAAGTGAGCCCAAATATCAAACAAAAAAACTGTATCACAATTAATATTCTTGACTTATTTGAATATTAATAATATAATAGTTCTGTTTGGTCCTAAAAAAATATTAAAGGTAGGTAGCTTTCATGTCAAAAACTATCAAAATCACCGACGACGGTCTTAAAAAATTACAGCAAGAGCTTGAGACCCTTAAAACTGAGGGAAGAGCCGATATTGCTGAAAAAATCAAGGTTGCCCGAGGTTATGGAGACCTTTCTGAAAATAGCGAATACGATGAGGCTAAAAATGAACAAGCAAAACTCGAAGCTCGTATTTTAGAGATTGAGGCAATGCTTAAAAATGTTGAAATCATTGAAGATATCAAGGGCAACGCAAAAACAGTTGTAATTGGTTGCAAGGTTAAAGTTCTTGATATGGAATTTGGTGATGAGGATGAATACCGTGTTGTTGGTTCTACAGAAGCTGATTCACGCTGCGGTAAAATTTCCGATGAATCACCAATGGGAAAAGCCCTTTTAGGTAGAAAACTCGGCGATGAGGTTATATTTGAAGCTCCCGCCGGTGAATTTAAGGTTAAAATTTTAGAAATTTCAAAATAAGGTGAAATAAATGGCACAGAATAATAATCCTCAATTACAGGATTTAAATGAAATTGTAAAGGTTCGTCACGAGAAACTTGCTGCATTAAAAGAAAGCGGAAACGACCCCTTTGTTATCACAAAATTTGATTTTGACAATGACTCTGCAAATATCAAGTCTAATTTTGATAAGTTTGAGGGTAAAACGGTTAAGATTGCAGGTAGAATTATCGCCCGCAGAATTATGGGTAAGGCAAGTTTTGTAGGTCTCAGCGATGCAACCGGTAAAATTCAGCTTTATGTTAAGCGTGACGATGTTGGCGAGGATGTATACGCTTCTTTCAAGAAGTGGGATATCGGCGATATCATTGGTGTTGAGGGTTTTGTTTTTAAAACTCAGACCGAAGAAATCTCGGTTCATGCAACCTCAATTAAGCTTTTATCTAAATCCTTATTACCTTTACCTGAGAAATTCCACGGCTTAAAGGACAATGATTTAAGATACCGTCAGCGTTATGTTGACCTTATTGTTAACCCCGACGTTAAGAACAACTTTGTAATCCGTTCAAAGTTTATCAAGTTTATGAGAAACTATCTCGATAATATGAATTATATCGAGGTTGAAACCCCTGTACTTAATACTATTGTTGGCGGTGCTGCTGCCCGTCCTTTCATTACTCATCACAATACTTTGAATATACCTATGTATATGAGAATTGCTACCGAGCTTCCTTTGAAGCGCCTTATTGTTGGCGGTATGGATAGAGTTTACGAAATCGGCAGAATTTTCCGCAACGAGGGT
>JAZSDI010000064.1:0-13501 GCA_045531045.1 Acutalibacteraceae bacterium
CAAGCGGTTTTGTCAGCTGCTCCGCCGTTGTCATTCCACTTTGTTGGTTGTGCTTCACCAAATCTCTGATAATGGGTAATCTCACGCTGTCTTAAGAATTTAAGAGGCTCTAAGATATCGGGGTCATCGATTAAACGAATCAAGTTATCATAGGTTACCCTTGCCTTTTGCTCAGCAGCCAAGTCTTCGTGCAGATCTGCGAGAACATCGCCCTTAGACTGAATATACTCGGCTCTCCAAGGAAGACCCGCAGCCGCTTGAGGATAAACACCGTTGGTATGGTCAACAAAATACTTGTCAAAACCGCTTTCCTTAATTTCTCTCTCGCTAAGATTTCTGGTCAGCTGATGCACCATAGCACACACCATCTCTAAATGCGCAAGCTCCTCGGTGCCGATATCGGTTAAGATACCCTTAACCTCATTAAAAGGCTGTGAATAGCGCTGGGTTAAATAACGCATTGAAGCACCAAGTTCACCGTCGGGACCGCCGAATTGTGTGATTAAAATTTGTGCGTTTTTGGGGCTGACATTTTTAATATTAACGGGGAATTGTAATTTTTTCTCATATTTCCACATTTAATTTTCCTCCAAAAAGTTATTTTCCCAAGGCCATGGACCTTTTAACCATTTCCAACAACCCTCAGCAGGGGTATCACAAGCGGTATTAATATATTCGCCATACTGTTGTTCAAACATAGCAACCGCCATTTGTCTTTTCTTTCGATACTCTTTTAAGAGTTCAAGTGCCTTAACGCTTGTTGGATGGGTATCGAGATATAAATTCAACTCATGAAGTGCAAAATCAAGCTCGTGAATTTTCTTTCTTAACATTGCTTTATTGTTCATTTGTTTTTACCTCCAAAAAAAGGCTTATTCAAATTTGGAAAGAGTGTGCCGTTGCAAAAAGCCACATTTTCGGGATATACTCCGTTTATAGGTTGCATATCAACGAAAGCCATTGTCAGAATTCCGTTATTCATAGGAATAGGACTTGCCGAACAATAGTCTGTGTTAATGCAATTTGGAACAACAACATCACAGCAATCCATATCGTCTCTTACAATTCTTTGAAATTGTACATAACCGTTGTTCATATTTTTACTCCTTAAAATTTCAAATTCAGGGAATATATATATTCCCCTTACATATTATTTAAATCAGAGGAATATGTTAAATTGAGGCAGTTTTCAAAGCAAAAAATATAGCCTTTTTTACAAAAAGCTATTGACAAAACACAAATTTCAACATATTATTTTCTTGTAGAGTTTTTCTAAAATTTCAGGAGGAATATTTTATGGTATTCGAAAAAGTTAAACAAATGTTAGCAGAACAGCTTGATGCTGACATCGACTCTTTAACAATGGAAACAAACATTGCAAAGGATTTGGATGCTGACAGTTTGGATGTTGTTGAGCTTCTTATGACAATTGAGGATGAATTCAACATTGAAATTCCCGATGAAGAAATTGAAAACATAAGAACCATCGGCGAACTTACAGAGTATATTCAAGAAAATATGTAAAAAATAAAACAGAGCTTGTTTGAGTTTTCAAATAGCTCTGTTTTTAATTATTAACCTTATGATGATATCCGTAACACTCGGGGGTCAGCGGTGCGAAGGTATATCCCTGATTTCTTAAACCTTCAATTATTGCAGGTAAAGCTTCAACCGTTGTGGTTTTACCTGCCGCATCGTGCATAAGTACACAAATTGAGTTTTTATTACTGGCACCGTTTAAAACACTTGAGACAATTCTTGAAGCACTGACTACCGGTGCTGAGGCATCCTCGGAACTTACATTCCAATCGAAATAGGTATAACCCATTTCTGTAACCTTTCGGGTAAGCAGTGACATTATTCCGGGGCAATATTTTTTACTTATAGCATTACTTCCGCCGCCGGGAAAACGAATCACCTTAGAATCAACTCCCGTTAATTCCATAACCTTTGCCGATATTGCATTAAGGTCGGCAAAATAAGCCTCTTCACTACTGTAAATCTGAGCATAATTGTGAGACTGAGTATGAAGACCTATTGTATGCCCCGCCGCATGAATTTGAGTGACATATTCAATCTTACTTTGGGCGTAATTTGTCACGAAAAATGTGGCTTTAACATTATAAGTATTCAAAATTTCTAAAATTTTGAGGGTGTTATCACTTGGTCCGTCATCAAATGTCAAATAACAGATTTTTCCGACAGGCTGAGGATTTTGAGGGGCGGCAGGTAAATTCGCATATTTAAGCGCCGCCTCTTTTTTTGCCTTAAGCTCGGTAATTTCCTGCTTCAAGTTTGCGTTTTCGCTTTCCAGAGTTGCCTTTTCTTGTTTGGCGGTTTCAAGTTCTTGTTTTGATTTTTCGAGTTCTTGTTTTAAAGAATTATTTTCCTCGGTTTGTTTCTCAATTGTGGTTTGGCTGTGTTTAATTTTATCGTTAAGTTTATTAATATCTTTATAATTTCTAAAAATAACAAAGCCTGTTGCCGCAATACAAATTGAAAGAAACACTATCGCACCGATTAAAATATAATCTTTTGTCTTTCTCGTCACATTTTCACCCCCTTAATTTAATATTTAAGATATTTTACCATATATACTAAAATAAGTCTATTACAAATTATTACAATTTTCGATATTTTTTCCAAAAATAAAAAAATGTTGCTAATTCCCCTATTAAATGATATAATATAGCCATATAAATCTTTTGAAAGGAATATTTTAATGAGCAATATCATTATTACAAGTGACAGTACAAGTGATTTAAGCTTAGAACTTCGTGACCGCTACAATATCCCTACAATGCCACTTGGTGTAACCCTTGGCGGCGAAACCTTTAAGGACGGAGTGGATATCACCCCTGACGACATTTATCTTCACCACGCAAAAACAGGTGAACTCCCCAAAACCACCGCTGCTAACATTGATGAATGTATAAATTTCTTTAAACCGTTTGCAGATGAGGGCAAAACAGTTATTCACATTTCCTTGAGTTCAAGTCTTTCTTCCACATTTAATAACGCAAGACTTGCTGCAATGGAACTTGAAAATGTTCATGTTATAGACGCACAAAACCTTTCTACAGGCATAGGTCTTTTGGTTATTGCAGCTGCAGAAATGGTAAAAGAAGGCTTGTCTGCAGAAGAAATTGTTGAAAAAATCAATGATTTAGTTGCAAAGGTTGACGCTTCTTTTGTTATTGACAATCTCGAATATCTCCACAAAGGCGGCAGATGCTCTGCCCTTGCAATGCTTGGTGCAAATGTATTAAAGCTAAAGCCTTGTATCGAAGTTAAAAACGGTGCGATGGGCGTTGGCAAAAAGTATCGTGGAAGATACGGCGATGTGCTTAAAACCTATGTTAATGAGCGTTTAGCAAATGCTGATGATATTGACACTGACCGTATATTTGTTACCCACGCAGGATGTGACAGTGAAATTGTAAACGCTGTTGTAGAACAGGTTAAAGCCACCGGAATTTTCAAGGAAGTTTTCCTTACCCGTGCCGGTTGCACAATTTCTTCGCACTGTGGCAAAGATACTCTCGGCATCTTATTTATAAGAAAAAATCCTATTGTTTAATCCTATTATAAAAAACGAAACCGAGCAAAGCAGAAGCTTTGTTCGGTTTTTTGGTGCAAGTATTAATAACCAACCACAAACGCGAGGTAAAAATCACAAAAAAGAAGAACCTCAACTACGCGAAATGCGTGTCGAGGCTCTCGACTGGTGCGGGTGACAGGACGCATCTTGCCTTCGGCAATCTGCACTGCTTGGCGACCCAATACTTCGTATTCGGTACCCGCCTTCACACCACTCGACTAAAAAACAGTACCCCGTACTGTTTTTCTTAACGCCTCGTGCCTTCTTAAGGTTCAAGTCCTGTCAATTAAAACAAAAAATCCAAACCCAACCTAACGGTCAGATTTGGATTTTGGTGCGGGTGACAGGACTTGAACCTGCACGCTAATGCGCTAGCTCCTAAGGCTAGTGCGTCTGCCAATTCCGCCACACCCGCAAATAAACATATTAAATTCAAAAGGCTTTATAAAGCACAAGACCACCAAACTTGCAGCCGCATGCGTGACTCTTGCGGTGCCCAAAAGTTTTATACTGCTTGGAGCGCAGAAAACTTTTGACCGCTGCGCTTTTTTTGCTCTCGTTTTATCAACCACCGGGTGCACTCGGCAAAAAACTGCCAATTCCGCCACACCCGCAAATTATATTCGCACACTCGCATCCGCATAGCTATGTGCGACTTTGAAACTATACCACACTAAATTTAAAATGTCAAGTTTAAATTAAAAGCGGTGCTTTAACACCGCTATTAATTATTCTTCAATATCTTCAATATCACATTCTAAATAGTCGCCTTTAATGCGGTTTTTGTTTGTGAATTTATCAAATACAGCTAAAGCACCGATAACTGCACCGAAAACTGCCAAAAGTGAGCCGATAACCTTTAAAAAGCTTTTCATTTATAAATCCTCCCAGAATTTATTCTTCTTTATTATTATATCAATAAATCTATTAATTGTCAATCACATAAAAGGAGCAAATAAATGCAAGACAGCTTGTAAAATTCTGCGTTTTACAGGTCTTTTCTTCCACAAATCAATATTTATCTCTTCACTCCTTTTAATAATATCCAAAACATCGCATTTTATATCAGTAACAGTATCGCTGTTGCATATCCATACGCCGCACTCAAACTGAAAAACAAAACTGCGATAATCCATATTTACAGTACCGACAGTTGCCACCGCATCGTCAGACACAAACAATTTTGAGTGAATAAAACCGTCAGTATATTCATAAATCTTAACCCCCGCTTCTAAAAGCTCTAAATAATTATATTGGGTAACATTATGAACATACCATTTATCCGGAATGTGAGGCGTTACAATTCTAACATCAACGCCCGATTTTGCCGCCATCATCAAATTGTTTTTCATTGCATTATCAATTATAAGATACGGCGTTGTGATATATACATATTTTTGTGCGGTGTTAAGAATTTGGGCATATATGCCCTCGGCTGGGTTCTTATCATTTAACGGGTCATCGGCATACGGAATAACGAACCCCTCAGCCTTAACTTCGTAATCGGTAATATATTTTGACATTTTTATAGGTTTTCTGGTGGCAAATTCCCACATAGAACAGAAAAGTGCCAAAAAACTTTTAACTGCGTCACCCTTTATAAGTATAGCAGAATCCATCCAATGACCGAATCGTTTCCACTCATTGATATACTCGTCACCAATATTAAAACCACCTGTAATTGCAGTTTTTCCATCAATAACAATTATTTTTTGATGGTTGCGGTTATTCATAAATATATTCATAAACGGATTTATCGGGTTAAAGACTGCAACCTCAATTTTTTCTGATTTAAGCCGCCCCACAAAACCTTTGTTTTGCCGTTTTATCGAACCAAAATCATCAAAAATAACCTTTACCTCTACTCCGTTTTGAGCTTTCTTTTTCAATATTTTATGGATTTCATCCCACATTTTACCCTCGGCCAAAATAAAGAATTCAATAAAAATATATTTTTCAGCCTTTTCGAGTTCTTCCAAAAGTTTTGGCATAAGGTTATCAATAGGTGAAAAGTATTCGGTAGAAGTATTATTGTAAATCGGGTAACCGCTCTCTCGTATTAGATATTCGGCTTGACGGGAGTGAAGCAAATCGTGATATTTTAACGATTCCAACACATCTTCATTGTCCTTTAAATATGATTTATATCTCGCTTCCCCGCTAACCATACGCTTCTTAATAGACGGTAATATTCTGCCACCACCCCAAAGTAAAAACACGGTTATGCCAAATATAGGGAAAACAAGAATAAAAACAATCCAAGAAATTTTATGGTCGGGATTTGACCGCCTGTTAATAAGCACTACAACGGTTATAATACCCAAAATGGTAGAGATAGCATAAGCCGTTGTTGAGGCAACTGTGTAATCGTATATTACAGAAGTAATAAAGACTAACTGTATAACTAAAAGTATGCCCGAAATAATAATTCTGGTGGGTATTGGAATACCTCTTTTTTTCACTGCGCTCACCTCTTTTAAAATATTTTAGCACACTTTAAATTATTAGTTGTAAATTTACTGTTAAATGTGATATAATTATACCAAGTATTTAACCGAAAGGAAAACTTATATGTCACTTGAGATTTTAAAGCTTAATAGGGGTGTCGAGGGGTTGTTTATTAAGAACAGCCGTTTTAACACTACCCTTATTTCCTATAACTTCTATCTGCCTTTGAAAAAGGATACTGTGGCGGCTAACGCCTTGCTTCCCTTTATTCTTACCTCTTGCAGTAAAAAATATCCTGATTTTTCCCGTCTTAACCTTAAACTTGCCAAGCTTTATGGTGCAAGACTTAATGCAACTGCGGAAAAATACGGCGATTATCAACTTTTGAAAATGACCATTTCGGTTATTAATGACAAGTTTTCCTTCGAAGATGAATCTCTTGTTAAAAACGCAAGTAAATTGCTTCTTGATTTAATATTCGAGCCTAACACCGAAGACGGCGCTTTCCTTAGCGAAGATTTAGAGCGTGAAAAAAGAAAAGCTATCGAACATATTAAAGGTGAAATCAGTGAAAAGCGTGTTTTTGCAAGAAAACGCTTGATTGAAGAAATGTATAAAGACGAAGTTTACGGTCTGCCCAAATGCGGAACTGTAGAGGATGTTGAAGCTATAACCGGTGAAAGTCTTTATAACACTTGGAAAAATATGCTTGAAACCGCTTTTGTTAGAGTTCAGGTGGTTGGCAAAACTGTTCCTGAAGGCTTTTTTGAAGATGTTTCAGACCGTTTTGCAAACATTAAGAGAAAGAACATTACAAATTGCACCGAATCCACTCCTACTGATGCAATTAAAACCCCTAATACTGTAATTGACAGAATGGACGTGGCTCAAGGTAAACTTTGTCTTGGATTTTCAAGTGAGCTTTACGGCAACGACAGTGTAGCTTTGCCTTTAATGGTTATGACCGATATTTTCGGTGGTGGACCCTACTCCCGTTTGTTTGCTAATGTCAGAGAAAAAATGAGTTTGTGTTATTACTGCTCCGCTTCAAGCATTCGACAGAAAGGTTTAATCACCGTTGAAAGCGGTGTTGAAACCGAGAACTGCGAAAAAGCCCAAAAGGAAATTTTAAACCAACTTCAAATTGTTAAAAAAGGCAAATTTACCGATTTTGAGTTTGAGTCTTCCATTAAAAGTATTACCGACTCTCTTAATTCTTATAATGACAGTCAGAATTCCATTGATTTATGGTATGCCATAAAGATTAACAACAAAAAGCTTTATTCCCCCGAAGATATTGCAAAAAAAGTTGCTAAAATTACCCGTGAGGATGTAATCTCTGCCGCAAAGGGAGTAAAACTACACACCGTTTATAAACTTTTACCTAAGGAGGCTTCAAATTGAAAAAAGAATTTTTCGAAAACGAAATCGGCGAAGCCTATGTGAAAGCCACCTTAGATAATGGGCTTAAAATTTTTATACTTGAGAAGCCTCAATATAAATCCGCCTATGCCCTTTTCGGCACAAAATATGGCTCTATTGACACTGTTTTTAATGTAAACGGCAAAGAAACCGCCGTGCCCGAGGGTATTGCCCACTTTTTAGAGCATAAGCTTTTTGAAAGTGAGGACGGCGACGCATTTACAAAGTTTGCAAAAACAGGTGCTTACGCCAACGCTTTTACATCCTTTGATAAAACCTGTTACCTTTTCTCTTGTTCGGACAGATTTTATGAGAACTTAGACATTCTTCTTTCCTTTGTTCAGTCGCCCTATTTTACCGAGGCGACCGTTAAAAAGGAGCAAGGAATAATCGGTCAGGAAATTCGTATGTATGACGATAGCCCTGCTTGGAGGGTTATGTTTAATATGCTAATGGCAATGTACCACAACCACCCCGTTAGAATCGACATTGCGGGTACGGTTGAATCTATTGCCAAAATTGATTACAAGCTTCTTTTTGACTGCTACAATACCTTTTATAACCCCTCAAATATGTTTATTTGTATTGCAGGTAATGTTGATACCGACTTGTGTTTAGAACAAATAGAAAAAAGTATTAAACCCTCAGAACCTCACGAAATTATCCGTATTAAGCCCGAGGAACCTTATGAGGTTATAACTAATTATACCGAACAGTCCTTAGAGGTGGCTCAACCAATGTTCTGCTTTGGATTTAAACAGGAAGTTGATGAAACACCCCTTACTGTTAAAGAAAAAATTATAATGGCTATGCTTTTGAATATCATTTCAGGCGATGCCTCTCCACTTTACAAAGAACTCATTAACAAGGGGCTCATAAATGACGAGTTTGAGAGTGAGCATTTCTGCGGTGACGGATATTCTGCCCTGATTTTTGAAGGTGAGTCTTCCGACCCGAAAGCAGTTGCAGAAGAAATTAAAAAAGAAGTCGAGCGACTAAAGCAAGACGGAATTGATAAAAAACTCTTTTCTGCTATCAGAGCAAGTATGTATGGTTCGGCAATTAGAATGTTTAACAATGTTGAGAGCATTGCAATGAGCCTTACCGACTGTGCTATGAACGATACCTCTCTTTTTGATGAACTAAAGTATTTAAGAAGTATAACTCTTGAAGATGTTAGCCGAAAGCTTAAATGCTTTGATACCGAAAACACAGTTTTATCGGTTATAAACCCTAAATAATGCAGGTGAAATTATGGTTGTTACAATTTTTGGAATTAAATTGACCCTTAACCCTATCGCCTTTACAATCCCTTTAGGCAAAGGTCATTGGGATATTTATTGGTATGGTATTATAATTGCTTTTGGCTTTGCAATGGCCCTTTTATATGCCTACAAAAACGCAAAGAGATTTAATATTAATCTTGATAAACTGCTTGATGCAGTTATTATAACCGCCCCTATTGCAATTCTTTGTGCCAGAAGTTATTACTTGATTTTTGACGGCGAAAAATTGACAAGTTTTTCAGACTTTTTCGGTTTTACTTCGTCGGGATTTTCAGGTCTTGCAATCTACGGCGCAGTTATCGGTGCTTTAGGTTTTGGAAGTCTTTTCTGCAAACTCTTTAAACTGAAAATCTTAGATGTTTTAGATATTACCGCCATTGGTTTTCTTATTGGACAAGGTATCGGCCGTTGGGGTAACTTTGTTAACCAAGAAGCCTTCGGTACATTTACAGGTAGCAGTTGGTGGGGTATGGAAAGTGCAAGAACTATCAGTTATATGGGCTCTGAGGGCCTTGTTCACCCCTGCTTCTTATATGAGTCAATATGGTGTCTTTTAGGTGCCTTTGTTCTACATAAAATTAGCAAAAACCGTAAATTCAGCGGTCAGATTTTGCTTTCCTACGGCGTATGGTACGGTTTTGAGAGAGCATTTTTAGAGCTTATCAGAACTGACAGTTTAATGTGGGGACGCATTAGAATTTCATCCCTTTTATCTTTCACAATTTGTATAGCAAGTGCTATTCTGCTTTTCGTTTTATATAAAAAGAACAAAGCTACAAGTAATGACGAATACAATTCACTGTTCAAGGAAAACCAAGAGGAGAATTTAGAAAATGTATAAGTTAATCGACGGCAAAGTGATTTCTGCCGCAGTTAAAGAACGAGTAAAAAATGAGGTTTCTGAGCTAAAAGCAAAAGGCATAACAGTCGGTCTTGCTGTAATTATTGTCGGTGAAGACCCTGCATCAAAGGTTTATGTTTCAAACAAGAAAAAGGCTTGTGAGGCTTTGGGAATTATCTCCCGTGAATACGCTTTGCCCGAAACCACAACCGAGGAAGAATTATTAAACTTAATTACCGAATTAAACTCTGACCCCGAAATCAACGGCATTTTATGTCAGTTGCCACTTCCTCGCCACCTTGATGAAAAATTGATTATAAACTCCATCGACCCCGAAAAGGATGTTGACGCTTTCCACCCTGTAAATGTGGGTAAAATTATGATTGGCGACTACTACTTCTTGCCTTGCACCCCTGCAGGTGTTATGGAAATGCTGAAATTTGAGGGCATTGAGGTTGAAGGTAAAAACTGCGTTGTAATCGGTCGCTCTAACATTGTCGGCAAACCAATGAATATGCTTCTTCTCCACAAAAACGGAACGGTCACCATCTGCCATTCCAGAACTAAGAACTTAGCAGAAATCTGCAGAAATGCCGACATTTTGGTAGCGGCTGTCGGCAGACCGAATTTTGTAACTAAAGATATGGTCAAGGACGGCGCAGTTGTAATTGACGTTGGTATTAACAGAGTGGACGGTAAGCTTTGCGGTGACGTTGATTTTGAAAATGTCAAGGATAAAGCCTCTGCTATTACTCCTGTTCCCGGCGGTGTCGGACCTATGACTATTGCAATGCTTATGCAAAACACATTGACCGCCGCTAAAAAACACAATGGATTAATTTAACATGAAAAAAATCAGATATTTTTTATTAACATTTATTATTTTATCCTTGCTAACTCTAAATGCCAACGCACTAAGTGTTGACCAAATCACCCCAAGCAATGAGTTTTTGGTTTATTCTGCCGAGCCGCAAGAGGTGGCTGACGCATTAAATACCGACCTTAGCGATTTAGAGGATAAAATCAAAACACAAGGGATTTTATTTTTGGCAACTGATGAGGATAACACAAGACAAATACAGTTAACATCTGAACAAAACGATTTTTCAAAAACCGTTTCTAACCTTTCAAATTTGTCTGACAGTAGCATAAGAAGTCTATTGCCGGATATAACAGGACTTGAAAATATTAAAGGAAAAATTGTTTTGCACGGCGAACAAAAATATGTCCGCATTGATTTGAAATCCGAGGAATATATTTTAACTCAGTTTTTCACAGTCGAGGACAAAAAGCTCTATAATTTAAGTTTTTACACCGATGTTGATACAAGCACTGACTATATTAAATCAACATTTTCGGTAAAGTCAAAAGTGTCCGACAACATAACCTTAAAAGAAATACCTTACGGACTTAAGACCGCAGTAATTATTGGTTTTTTACTTTTTGCAACAGCATTTTTAATTATTCTCTTTACTCTAATTAAAGATTTATTAAAAAAAGATAAAAAATAACCTCGAAATCAGCACGAAAGTGCTGATTTTTTATTTGACAAAAAACTTAACATAGGTTATAATATTTGTATCATTTGAGACAGTTTTTTTGGAGTTTACTATGATTAGCAACCTGTTTTTATTTAAAGGGCTTGAGGATAAAGAAATTAAAGAAATTATTTCATTTCTTGACTCCCCCGTTCATTTTAACAAAGGCGATACGATTTATTCAGCCGACAAATTTGAGAAAGCTTTGGGATATATAATCAAAGGCAAAGCATCTGCTGTGACCGATAACAGTGACGGTTTTTTTATGAAAACCTTCTCTAAAGACAGTGTTTTCGGTGCAGCGGCAGTTTTCGGCAACAGTGACACTTATGTCAGCCACATTGTTGCCAACACCGATACTGATGTTTTGTTTATTGATGAAACAACTCTTAAGAAAATCTTTGAAAAATACCCCAAAACATCTATCAACTATATAAATTTCCTTTCGGATAAAATAAGATTTTTAAACAGGAAGCTTAGTATGATTTCCTGCACAAGCGCAGAGGATGTTGTTTATAAATATCTTATAGACAATATGCCTGACAGTAAAATTGTTAAAATACCCGTTAGTTTCACACTTCTTGCAAAGATGCTGGGGTTAAGCCGTGCCACACTTTACCGTGGTTTTGATGCACTCGAGCAAAAAGGTAAAATCAAGCGGGAAAAAAATATTATAAAGGTGATTTAAAATGAAAAAAATTCTAACTTTACTACTCACATTAATGCTTACACTCGGTCTTACTGCTTGCGGTGAAACCGATAATAACAGCTCAGTTGCCTCTGAAACACCCGAGCTTGTCAAAGCCAATATTTTTGTGCTTTCAGGTCCCACAGGTATTGGCGCCGCCAACCTTAAAGACAAGGCTGATAACGGCAAAACCGAGGGTGACTACAATGTTACAGTTGTGGCGCAACCCGATGAAATTGTTGCTAAAATCTCAAACAAAGAGGCTGACATTGCCGCAATCGCAACAAACCTTGCCGCAAAGCTTTATAACAAGACCGAGGGCAACATCACTGTTTTAGCAGTAAACACACTTGGCGTTCTTAATGTTGTAACCCCTAAAGGCGTTGAAATTACAAGTCTTAATGATTTAAAGGGTAAAAAGGTTTACACAACAGGTCAAGGCTCAAACCCCGAGTATATCATCAACTACCTACTTGAAAAGAACGGTATTAAGGATGATGTTACATTGGAGTTCAAAGCCGAAGGTACCGAGCTTCTCAGCGTTTGGGCTACCGACCCTAATGCCATAATCATCTCTCCCCAACCCGTTGCAACCACTCTTACAATTCAAAACGAGGGTGCAAAAATTGCCATTGATTTAACCAAAGAATGGGAAAAAGTTGATAACAAATCTGCTCTTATGATGGGATGTGTTGTTGTTAGAAACGAGTTTTTGAAGGACAACAAGGCAACTGTTGATAAGTTCTTAGAGGAATACAAAGCCTCTATTGAAGCCGCTAATAACGATATTGATACAACTGCTACCCTTTGCGAGACTTATGGTATAATCCCCAAGGCTCCCATTGCTAAAAAGGCAATTCCTAACTGCAATATAACCTTTGTTTCGGGCAGTGAAATGAAGACAAAGCTTTCGGGATATCTTCAAGTTTTATTTGATGCAGATAAAACCGCTGTTGGCGGCAAATTACCTGCAGACGGTTTCTATTATGAAAAATAATTCGGGAAAAATCTCGCTTAAAGCAGGGTCCATTTTATTATGGATTCTGCTTTGGCATATCTTAGGAAGTCTTGCAAACACAAAACTCCTTTTCAAAATTCCTCTGCCACTTGATACTTTAAGAGAGTTTTTAAACTGCCTTAAACTCCCTTCTTTTTGGGAAGCGGTTGCAAGTTCACTTTTGCATATTTTAAGTGGTTTTAGCATTGCAGTTGTTTTGGGGCTTGTTTGCGGCATGCTTTCGGGTAACAGTAATATTTTCAAAACTGTTACCGCACCGATTTCAAGGCTTATTCGCTCGGTACCCGTTGCCGCATTTATCATTTTGGCTTGGCTTTGGATTCCCTCTGACATAATCCCCTCTTTCATATCCTTTTTGATGGTTTTCCCCATCATTTGGTTGCAGGTTGAAACGGGACTTTTATCGGTTGATAACCGCCTTGTTGAAATGGCGGGTGTTATGGGTATGACCAAAATCGAGATTGTTAAAAACATTAAAATTCCAACAATTATGCCCTTTTTCCGTGAATCAGTTATAACGGGCCTTGGCTTTGCTTGGAAATCGGGTGTTGCCGCCGAGGTTATTTGCAACCCCACAGGCAGTATCGGCGCTTTGCTTTCAAATGCCAAAAGCAACCTTGAATATGCAAAAGTTTTTGCGGTTGTTTTAACAATTATCA
>JAZSDI010000015.1:0-2587 GCA_045531045.1 Acutalibacteraceae bacterium
CCGCTTACAATGCCGATAACGTGTTTAATGTTATTGTATTCGCCCGTTGGCTCAATAAGACTTTGAGGGTCTTTTCCTTTACAGTTTGAAGAACAGGAACTGCAGTTACCTGAACAGCCCTGAGTGTTTTTTTCTGACATAATTTTCACCTGACTTTGAATTTATAGAAAACATTATACTACTTTTAAATTAAACTTTCAAGTAGTGCTTTGCAACCTTTTTCTATATCCGAAAAGGTAACATCAAAATTGCCGTAATACCAAGGGTCAGCAACATCTTTGTTTGCTAAAAGAGGTCTGATTTTATTGTTTACATCATTTGGAAAAATACGCTTAATATTGCGTAAATTGTTGGAATCCATACAAATAAACATATCGTATTTTTCGTAATCTGTTGGCTTTAGTTGCACCGCCCGTTTTTCAGTAACAGGGATATTGTTTGCTTTAAGTTCTCTTAGAGCAGGGGGATAGATAGGGTTGCCGATTCCACAATATATTTCCTCACTGCTTGTGGCGGAGGATTTAATTAGAAAATCGTCCTCAAGCCCCTTGTCAGCGACCAGTTTTTTCATTATAAATTCTGCCATAGGACTTCGGCAGATATTGCCGTGGCAGACGAACATTATTTTAATCATAATTCAATTTTAACTTCCTTATCTATTCTAATGCTGTTTGGAAAGACAATTGAGTCATAGGCTAAAATCCTTACTCCACTCTCAAAAGCTTTTCTAAGGGCATCTCCGAAGGTTTTGTGGGTATTATCGTTTGGTTTGAAAAATTTTGGTCCTTTCATTTGAATTACAAATAAAATGTACGCTTCAAAACCTTCCTTTAAACAGTCGATTAGTTCTTCAATGTGCTTAACACCTCTCTCGGTTGGTGCGTCGGGGAAGAGGGCTATACCATCTTGCTCTAAGGTGCAACCTTTTACCTCTAAGAAAATTTTTCGTTTTCCGTCCTCAATATAAAAATCAAATCTTGAATTTTTATATTTTACTTCTCGGTGGATTTTGGCGTCTTTAGAAAAAAGATTACCGCTTTTAAGCCACTCAAACGCCACATCATTCGGTACTTGAGAGTCCATATTAATTAGCATTTCGCCCTTGTAGACGGCAACCAAATCATATTTGGTTTTCCGAAGGGGATTATCGCTTTTTTCAAGAAAAACCGTAGCATTTGGCACTAAAATTTCACGGCAACGACCGGTGTTTTTAACATGGACAGTCTCAGTTTTGCTGTTAATTTTAACATCTGCAATAAAACGATTTGGTCGGGATAAAAATTTACCCTCGACTATATTGTTATATCTCATACAAGTTCCTCAAATTTACATTTCAAAAGCTCGGCTTCGGTTTTGGAGTGGGTAACGAGTATTAGAGGTCTTTCGCCTAAAATGTCATTTATCAGGCTTGTAGCTGTTTCAATATTTTCTTGGTCCAAGCCTGTGAAAGGCTCATCTAAAACAAGAAAGTCAAACTCGTTTGATAGTGCTCTTGCAAGAGCAACACGGCGGCTCATACCGCCCGAAAGGTCGCTGGGCATTTTGTTTGCATAATCCTTTAACCCTAGTTTTTCGAGAAAGAAAAGTGCGGTTTCTTCATCTGCGCCGAAAAGGGTTATGTTTTCTAAAACGGTCTTAAAGGGAATTAGTCTATCCTCTTGAAAAACAACGGCGGGTTTTAAATTTTTCGCTTTTTGAATTTCGCCATTTAGCGGTGTTTCAAGCCCTAAAATCAGTCTCAAAATCGTAGTTTTTCCGCTTCCGCTTTCTCCAAAAAGGCAGATGCGGTCTTTTTTGTTTATTTGGAGTGAAAAATCCTTTAAAACCTCGGTTTTTCCGTAGGAGAAATCGACATTATTTAACTTTATCATATCGTTTATCCCTCCAGAAAAACTTGATTATATTTTCTAAAACAAGGCTTAAAATGATAATGGTTAAAACAACCGCAAAAACTTTTGCATATTCAAGGTTGCTTTTGGCATTTGAAAGCAAAGCACCGATACTGCCTGTGGGGTTACAAATAACCTCGGCGGCAACGCCTGATTTCCAAGCAAAGCCAAGGCCCGTTATAACCGATTCACGGAAAAAGGGCATAATTGTTGGAATTTTAATGTTTTTAACAATCTCGGTTTTGGTCATACCCATAACACCCGCCATTTCAACAAGGCGGTTGTCAACCGATAAAAGTCCCGTTTCAACCTGCAACCAAATGATGGGGAAAACCATCAAAAAGGATATGAAAGAGGGGATTATGTCAGACGGTATCCAAAGCCACGCTAAAATAATAAAGGCGGCAACGGGTACCGAGCGAATAAGCCTTGAAATCGGTGCGGTAATGGTTTTGAAAATATTACTGTTACCCGAAAGCATACCGCAAACAAGCCCCAAAACAACTGCAATGCTAAAACCACTTAAAATATGCAAAAGTGAACTTGCAACCGCTTCCCAAAACAATGGAAGTTTTACACAATTTATAAACTCTTTTAAAGTATCGAGTGGCAGTGGAATTTTGAAAAGGAGTTTTGTGTTTGCAAGACTTCCTAAGATATGCCAAAGCAGAATCCATAATAAAATGGACCCTGCTTTA
>JAZSDI010000065.1:0-7547 GCA_045531045.1 Acutalibacteraceae bacterium
TGGTAAGGATGAGGTCACCAGTTCGACTCTGGTTAGCAGCTCCAAAAATCCCGTTCACTTAAAGTGGGCGGGATTTTACTTTTTACTTCTTACCTCTTCACTCTTACCTCAAAATTAATTTTATACGGGATTTTTGGGAAGTAATAAGTAAGAAGTAAGAGGTAATAAGTATTTTTGCAAGGCTTTGCCTTGCGATTTTTATTGTAAAGTGGTATAATTTAACAAAAAAGGAAATTTCATAAAAAATGTTTTGAAGTTATTAATATAACGCATTTGAAAAGGCCTTTAAGGGAGGATTATAATATGTTTTATAAAAAGAATATTTTTATTTCACATTCTTCGGAAAATAAAGAGATTGCGGAACAACTTTGTGCTTTTATTACAAGGCTAGGTATAAAAGAAAGTAGGATATTTTGTTCGTCTATTATTGGTCAGGGAGTGAATAACGGAGAGAAGTTAAACGACGCTATTTCAGTCTCGATAAATAAGTCGCAAGTTATTGTATACATAATTTCAAGAGATTTTATCGAGAGTTCTTACTGTATGGAAGAACTTGGAATAGGTTGGTATTTGTCTCAATTTAAAAAAGCTTCTTGTTTTTATTTGATTCTTCCTGACATTGATTTGTCAGAATTAAAAGGATTTGTGAACTCGAAAATTGATAAGTTTTCTTTTATTGATGAATCACATGGCGGGGATTTAGGTTTATTTGCAGAAAATCTATGTGATAAATTCAAAGGAAGGCTCCCCAAGCACTCGGTTTTGATTAATGCAGAAAATACATTTTTTAGTGCAACAAAAACCTCAATCGTTTCCATTATAGAAAAAAGCGAAAATATAAAAAAAGAAAGAGACGAGAAAGAAAAAGAAATTGAAACACTGCAAAAAGAAATTAAGCGCTTGAAAGAAAATTTAGATACCCTGAATAAGCGTATTCAAGATAGTCGCGAAGAAAGAAACAACGAACTTTTAAAACAGGAATTAAGAACAATATGTGAAAGATTTCGTTATTTGGGATTTGGTGAGGGTATATCTCAAAAAATATTCGATTCAATATATAAAGGATTTTGGCTGAGTATGGTCAATCGATATCTTGAACTACAAAAAACGCTTGGAGGAGAGGATTGCGATATGGCAATGCTTTTGGCTACGATATATAGTGCTAATGGAGATTTTGATGAGGCATACGAGCAGTTAAAGGTATACGTTCAGTATGAACAAAGTCAAATTTATCCTGATTTCTGCAAAAATATAAAAATTGATGATAAAAATGATATGAGTGAAATTATTGAAATGTTACAAGAGAAGATTAAGCACGAACCTAAAGGTGTTGTACAAGACTCATATAAAGAAACAGTAGAATATCTGTTTGAAAGAAAGAAAAAAATAGAAAGTAAAACTGATGAATAAAGCGTTTGAATACATTGCTTTAAAATTGCAAAGGAAAATGCAAAATGAAAAATGTAATTTCACATTATGATAAATTAATTGATGAGGATAATGACCCTTTTCGTGATGATATTCCATTACAAGAATATATGGATAAATGGGATGGACATGCTTTTATTGATTTATTGGAATTAACAGATAAAAAGAGTGTTCTTGAGATTGGTGTTGGTACTGGTAGATTAGCAATAAAGGTGTTGCCTTTTTGCAAAGGCTTTACCGGTATAGATGTTTCGCCCAAAACAATAAAAAGAGCAAAAGAAAACCTTGCTGATTATAATGTGAATTTAATTTGTAATGACTTTTTAAACTACGCTTTTGATAAAAAGTTTGATGTTGTTTATTCAAGTTTGACATTTATGCACATTAAAGAAAAGCAAGTTGCAATTCAAAAAGTTTATAATCTACTTAACAATCATGGATTATTTGTTCTTTCGATTGATAAAAATCAATCTGAATTTATAGAAATGGGCAACAGAAAGATAAGGATATATCCCGATACGAAGGAATTGATCACTAATCTTTTTAAGGAAATAGGATTTTTAAATATAATACTTATTGAAACGGGATTTGCATATATAATCAAAGGAAAAAGATAAGAAAATTCTCGGTTTTCAGGCACATTTTATTCGTGCCACTAAGTTCAAAATACCCAAAAATCCCGTTCACTTAAAGTGGGCGGGATTTTTATTGCATCAATATAGTCAATATGTTATAATATCTCAGTAATTTATTGTTAGCGAGGTGAAATGATGTCTCAAAACCAAACTGCTTGTTGTTTTACGGGTTACAGACCCGAAAAATTTCCTTTTAAATTGAATAGAGAGTCTCTTAAATATCAGCAATTTGAAAATGCTCTTTTTGAACAGGTTTTGGCAGTTGCCGAGAGCGGTTGCAGAAAGTTTTACTGTGGAATGGCAATGGGTTTTGACATTATCTCTGCCGAAACGGTACTTGCCGTTAAAAACGCTTTTCCTGAGCCTTTAGAGCTTATCTGCGTTTTGCCCTTTAAAAACCAAAATTATAATTTTTCGAAAGACTGGAAAGAGCGCTTTAACAGTGTTTTAGAAAAAGCCGATGATATCATTGTTCTAAACGAAAAATATTTCAGCGGTTGCTATCAGCAAAGAAATATTTATATGGTGGATAATAGCGATTATGTGATAACTTGGTATAACGGGCAAAAGGGTGGAACCGAAAACACCGTCAGATATGCAATTAAAAAGGGAAGACATATATTTAATATAAACGAAACGCCCGAAAATATAGGTTTTCAAATCGGATTTGAAATCAAATAGAAAAACAGACTGTCAGAAGATTTGACAGTCTGTTTTAAAATGCCCCTAAACGAAATTGGTCGAGGGCAGGTTATTCTGCTAATTCGAGCGCTCCCAGTGGGTCTACGGCAATACCGTTTTTATAAACCTCTAAATGAAGATGCTCCTCGTCATTACACTCAGCGGGAACGGTTGAGGTAGAGCCTAAAATATCTCCTGCTTTTACGGTGTCGCTAAGCTTTACTTTAAGGTCTTTGAGTGAAGCGTATCTGACTGTTAGTCCTTCTTCGAGTTCTAAGATAACTACAGTGCCATATTGACTGCTTTCGTCAATGCCGATAATCTTTCCGCTTCCACAAGCGCTGACTGCTGTGCCTTTTTTGCATTTGATATCAATACCGCTGTGAAGTCGCATATCGCCAAAGGTTTTGGAATATACCAGTTCCTTGTCGCTGAAAGGCTTTAAAATTTCGCCCTCGCAAGGTAGGGAATAGTTTTTCTCATAAGGAACAGAGGAAACATTGTCGCCTGTTGGGGCTGCCATACTTGCATCCATAAAACTTGATACATTATCATTGTATGACGAAGTGAGGTCGTTATATTCCGAGCGGATATCAGAAGTGAGAGAATTAAAATCGGATTTAATATCCGACTTTGTGTCGTCATAAATACTGCTAATCTCGGATTTAATATCGGATACCATATCACCCATACCGCCCGAGTTATATCTTGAAAGCGCAAACCAAGCGGCAGCGGCTATGATTATAATTGCAACCGCAATGGCAATAATTAACCCTGTACTTTTTTTATCATTATCGTGAGAAAATTTTTCTTCCTCGTATTTCAAATTAATCAATCCTTTCTTTAATCGGGTAACATTATTATTGACTGGATTAAAATTTATATTCAATTTTAAAAATTAAAAATTCGTTCATAAAAAATATAAGAAAAAGTAAAAATAATGCTGTAATATATAGTTGTACCAAACGGAAGCCGCATCCGTTTGAGTATAGTTTCTCTAATTTTGAGAAATTCTCTCCTCAAACCCCTTAAAATGAAAAAGAGCAGTGAAAACTGCTCTTTTTCGTTTATATAATGATTAAATTTTTAGGGCTTTGGGTTAGATTTTCAAATCCTGTATCGGTGACGGCAACCATATCTTCAATCCTGACGCCGAATTTATCGAGCAGATAAATTCCCGGTTCCACTGTTATTACCATGCCTTTTTGAAGTGGTGTTTCGTCTCTTGTGTTAAAGGCGGGGTTTTCGTGAATTTCAAGTCCCACACTGTGACCAAGTCCGTGACCGAAAAATTCGCCGTAGCCTTTAGCCGTTATAATATCACGGGCGGTTTTGTCGATTTCCTTACAAATTGCATTAGGTTTTATTTTTTTGAGTGCCTCGGTTTGAGCCTTTAAAACTGTGTTGTAAATTAGAGTTTGCTCGTCGGTTGCCTTTCCTATTGCTACAGTTCGAGTCATATCAGAGTGATAACCCCTATAAACCGCACCGAAATCCATAGTCAAAAAGTCACCGTTTTCTAAGGGTTTATCGGTTGGAACACCGTGGGGGAGAGAGGAATTTTTACCCGAAACGGCAATGGTGTCAAACGCCACACCCTCGCTTCCGTTTTTACGCATAAAAAATTCTAATTCCAAGGCGATTTCTTTCTCGGTGACACCGACTTTTATAAAATTAAGAATATGCGAAAAAGCATCATCGGTTATTTTTTGCGCTTTTTTAATCAGTTCTATTTCGTCTTGCGATTTAATTTGTCTAAGGGCAGAAATTTTAAGGCTTAAAGTATTGTCCTTTAAAATGTTAAAGTCTTGCAAAGCATTGCTCATTCGCTCAAAGGAGTCAAGACAAATATGTTCGGTTTCAATTAAAATATTTTTGATGTTATGTTGTTTCAAAAGTTCTTTGATGTCAGCGTAAAGACTTTTGCAAAGTTTTACATCCATATTTTTAACGCTTTTTTGCGCCTTTTCAAAATACCTGAAATCAATAAGCAAGGTGGCATTTTCTTTTGTTATTAAAATGCTTCCTGCTGATGATGGAAAATCGCTCAAATATAGGCGGTTAACATTGCTTGTGATTAACGCACAGGTATCAGACGGTAATATTTTTTGAATTTCTTTTATTTTCAATTCTTTGTCCTCTTTTCAAATAAGGTTCAAATTTATCTTTCAAAAGTAAAACGGCGGTAAGGTTGGCGCAAAGCATAACCGAGTTACAAACGGCGGCTAATCTCCAAACCAAGCCACTGTCAAAAACCGCACCTAAAACACAGCAAAACGGGTATAAAAATGTAAAAATTTTAACCCCAATTTTACCAAAAATATACTGAGCGCAGAGTCTTCCGTAAAGCGCCCAACCGATAATGCTCGAAAAAGCAAATAAACACATCATAAAGCTAAGGGAAATGTTGCCGAATGTTCCCATATTCATATTAAGGGCATTAGCCACAAGTTCGGTGGATGCGGTGCTTCCGTAATTAATTTTAACCCCACTGCAAAGAATTGTCAATGCGGTAAGTGTGCAAAGAAGTATTGTGTCAACAAAAACCTCGAAAATTCCGTATAATCCTTGGACTTTAGGGTCGGCGTCAACTGCAACCGAATGTGCCATACCCGAGGTCCCAAGCCCCGCTTCATTTGAAAAAATGCCACGGGAAGAACCAATAAAAATACTCGTAAATATACTTCCAACAGCACCGCCTGTAACGGCTTTGGGGTTAAACGCCCCCTCGAATATCATTTTAAACGAAATGGGCAAAAGTTCAATGTTTTTGAAAATCACAAAGAGGCTGATAATAATGTAAAGAAGTGACATTGGCGGTACTAATTTTTCGGTTAAAAATGCAATTTTGTTAAGACTGCCGTTTATGGCAAAATAACAGCAAACAGCAAAAATTATGCCCCAAATAAGCCTTGTAAGGTCGGCATCACAAAAAGATATAATTGCAGAATTCACCTGTGTTATGTTTCCGCTGCAAAATGTGGCGGGAATTGAGGCAAAGCAAAAGGCGAGTCCCAAAGGCTTAAAGGGTTTTGAAAGTCCGTTTTTAATGTAGTAAACAGGACCGCCGACGAAAGAATTTTTATCTTTTTCTCTGAAAATCACAGCCAGTGTGATTTCGGCAGATTTAATGCACATCCCTAAAATAGCGCTAATCCACATCCAAAAAACCGCACCCGCACCGCCAATGGCAATAGCACCCGCAACCCCCGCAATATTACCTGTGCCCACAGTGGCTGAAAGAGCAGTACAAGCCGATTTTACCGAGGTTATTTCCTTTGTTTTTTCTCGTTTTAAAAAGGCTTTAACGGTTAGTTTAAGGCTTTCGAAAAACCTTGTGATTTGGCAAAAGTGAGTTGATAAACTTAAGTAAATACCGCAAACGGTTAAAAATGCAAAGGGGAGAGTCCCTGAAATTAAGTTTTCTATAAATTGCATATTATACACCCCATAAATTTTATTTCAAAAAAATGAAATTTATGAGATATTGGGTATTGTATATTGGAACTATCTATGCTACAATATACAGTGTATAATTATATAGAAAGAGTGAGTTTTTGGAAAGGCTAATTTATCTTGATAACAGTGCAACAACAAAGCCTTGCGACAAATCAATAGAGTGTATGACAGCCTGTCTCAAAAACGCTTGGGGCAACCCCTCTTCTTTACATAGATTAGGTTTAGAGGCTGAGATGCTTTTAAACAATGCGAGAGAAACCATAGCAAAATATATCAAAGCCACCCCTGATGAAATTATATTCACGGGGAGCGGTACCGAGGCTAACAACACCGCCATAATGTCGGTTGCCTCTAAAAAATGGGGTAACCGAGTTATCACAACCGAAATCGAGCACCCCTCTGTTCTTGAAACAGTAAAAAGGCTTGAAGAATTGGGATTTGAGGTTATAAAACTTAAACCCAATAGCGAGGGTGTCATATCCCTTGAGGAACTTAAAAATGTCCTTAATGCTAAAACTGTATTAGTCAGCATTATGCTTGTGAATAATGAAATCGGCTCCATTCAGCCGATTAAAGAGGCTTCAAAGCTTATAAAGGAATTAAGCCCCAAAGCAGTTTTCCACTGTGATGCTGTTCAGGGCTTTGGCAAAATGCCCATTAATGTTAAGGAATTAGGTGTCGATTTGCTGACCGCCAGCGGTCACAAGGTTTTTGCCCCCAAAGGAATAGGCTTTTTGTATTGCAAAAAGGGTGTTGCACTTAAACCCTTTGTAACCGGCGGAGGGCAGGAGAGAGGACTTCGCTCAGGCACCGAATCCGTGCCGCTGATTTCTGCCTTTGAGGGCGCTGTGAGTTCACTTCCCGATATAAACACTGCACTCAAAGTTATGAGTGATTTAAATGAATATGCAAGAAAGAGCTTTTCTGAGAGCGGATTTATTAAAGTCAATTCCCCTGAGAATGCTTTGCCGTATATTTTAAATATTTCGGTAACGGGCTACCGTTCAGAAACACTTTTGCATTTTCTTGAGCGGAAGAATATATTTGTGTCTTCGGGCAGTGCTTGTGCCAAAGGCGAACAAAGTTATGTTTTAGAGGCCTTGGGATTAACTCAAAAAGAAAGCGATTCTGCACTTAGAATCAGTTTTTCGCATCATAACACAAAAGAAGATATAGATGCTTTAACAGATGCCTTGAAAGAGGCAACACAAAAATTAAGAAGGTCAAATTGATGAAAGAAATTATACTCATTAAAAACGGAGAACTTGCCTTAAAGGGTCTTAACAGATGCACCTTTGAGGATATAATGATAAAAAATATCAAGCGTCGATTAAAGGATTTAGG
>JAZSDI010000082.1:0-6052 GCA_045531045.1 Acutalibacteraceae bacterium
AAGTTTGCCAAATCTAAAGCGGTGGTGTAATGTTCATCGCCGTCAAGACCTGATGGTGTTTCAAAATGGGTGTTTGATAGTCCTAACTCCACAGCCTTGTCGTTCATCATCTTAACAAATCCGTCTATGGTGCCGCCCAAAGCATAAGCGGTAACATTAGCCGCATCGTTGCCAGACGCTAAAAGCATACCGTAAAGCAAAGCCTTATGGCTTACTTTATCCCCCGCCAAGAGTCCCATCGAGGTACCCTCAACTCGCACCATCTGGTCGGTTACGGTAATTTCCTTTTCCATATCGCCCTTTTCACACAAAAGCAGGGCGGTCATAATCTTGGTTGTACTCGCCATTGGCAGTTTTTCCTCGGCATTTTGACTGTAAATAACCTCGCCCGTATCGGCATTGATAACCACAGCCGCCTTAGCCGATGTTGTAACCGCCCGAGCGTTTATAGAAAACACCAATAAAGAAAGCAACAAACCAAAACAAATAACCTTTTTCAAGGAAATCACCTCACCTAATTTTATTAGATGAGTAATATTTGTTATTCCTTATTTTCCTTTTTCGAAAAAAGTTCTTTTGCCTTTTCAATAATTTCAGGCGCCATTGTTATAGCTTTTTCAAGACTTGTAACCTCGTTATAAATGGGAAGCATTTTAACATTTTCACCGTTTACAACCATAAAAGCAATAGGAACAACAGTAACACCGGCGCCGCCGCCACCACCGAAAAGTTCACCTTTTTTAGAGGGGAAATCACTGCCGCCCGAAGCCATACCAAAGGATACTCGGGACACAGGGATAAGTGTTAAATTTCCAACCTCAATAGGTGTTCCTGT
Source organism: Acutalibacteraceae bacterium (assembly GCA_045531045.1). GTDB lineage: Bacteria > Bacillota > Clostridia > Oscillospirales > Acutalibacteraceae > UBA737. The sequence goes on from JAZSDI010000082.1 coordinate 836, forward strand.
GACAACATCAGCGTCAACTAAGGCTCTTAATTTATCCATAGTAACATCTATAATTGCTTTAATGTTATTCTCACTCATTTTTTCTTCTCCGTTTATAATAATTAGTTTTCTTCCTCTTCGGTTGCCATTGTAAGCTGTTCAGCAACATCGTTTACCGCATTCTCGTTTTTGGGAAGAGGCGGAAGTTCAGATAAATCAGAAATCGAAAAGCATCTGAGGAAATTCTTTGTTGTGCCGTAAAGCAAGGGTTTGCCGGGGAGTTCAAGTCTTCCCTGCTCCTCAATAAGTCCCTTTTCAACAAGGGTTGAAACAACACCCGAACAGTCAACGCCACGCACCTGCTCGATAAAGGATTTTGTGACGGGCTGATTATATGCCACAACAGCCAAAACCTCTAAAGCAGCAGAGGAAAGGGGTGTTCTGCGTCTTATATCAAACGCCTTTTTAATATATTCCGCATATTTTTCGTCGGTAGCCATCTGATAGGTATTTTCAAGCCTTACAATCACTATCGAACTGCCGTTGTTTTTATATTCCTCAGCCAAAGCGTCAACACCCTTAACAATCTTTTCGGGTGAAACCTCGAAGGTTTGAGCCAAGCGTTCAATACTCATTGGCTCACCCGAAGCAAAGAGCACTGCTTCAAGCCCTCTTATTAATTCTTTACTGTTCATTTTTATTATGCCCCTTAATCAGTGTAATTTCCATATTTTCTCCGTCCCCCTCAACCTTTACACGGTTGGCTTTGCAAAGCTCCAACACCGCCAAGAAGGTTGCAACCAGTTCGGAACGGCTGGTGGCAGTTTTGTAAAGAGAATTCAAACTCTTTTTGCCACCCTTGAAAAGATTTCTTATAACAAAAACAATTTTACTTGACACCGAAACAATTTTCTTTGCAACAATTCGTCTGAAAGGTGTGTCATTAACTGGCATTCGGCGTTTACCTCTGCCAACAGCAGAAAGATATGCCGAATACATAACATCCTTTTCGTGAACGAGCTCATAGGTCTTGTCAAAATCATATTCACAGGGTTTGCGGACAAACTTGTCAAACCCGCCCTGCATTAAAGAAAGCTTTTTAGCCATCTGCTGACAAACCAAATACTCAAGCAACTCGCCCGTCAATTCCTCTTTAAGCTTTACAACATCTTCGTGCTTAGGCAAAAGACTTACGGTTTTAATATAAAGCAAACGGGAAGCCATTTCCAAAAACTCGCTTCCAAGCTCCATTTGGTCTTCTTCCAAAAGTCTTATCTGCTCTAAATACTGGTCGATAAGCTCTAAAAGAGGTATGTCATAAATATTAAGCTTATTTCGGGCAATTAGTTGCAAAAGCAGGTCTAAAGGTCCCTCAAAGCCCTCCAATTTATAAGATAAAACAGTTTGAGACATAAATTAACCTCTACATAAAAATACTGAAAATGCTGTTACATACAGCATCAATAAATCTGATAATCAATCCCGATACATAACCTATCGGCAAATCCAAAACATCGGTGAAAAGCAAAAGCAAAAAGCCTAAGTATATATACCTTTCATACTGCATAATTTTATAATATGTCCTGTCGGGTAAAAATGCAGTCAAAATTCTCGAGCCGTCCAAAGGCGGAATTGGAATTAAATTAAACACCGCCAAGGTTACATTTATCTGAATTACAAATTGGCAAAACAACATAAGATAAATCAAAATTGTATTATCAAAAGGCAAAAGCACAAGAATATATGCCAAGATATTAAATATAAACGCCATTATTATGTTAGACAAAGGACCTGCAAAGGCAGTTATTGCCATATCTCTTTTAGGATGTCTAAAATTATAATGGTTAACCTGAACGGGCTTTGCCCAGCCAAAACCGAAAAGCAAAATAAAAAGTGAACCAACATAATCAATGTGGGCAAAAGGATTAAGGGTAAGTCTTCCCTGCCAACGGGGTGTATTGTCGCCAAGCTTAACGGCGGCATATCCGTGAGCAAACTCGTGAATAGGCAAGGTTAAAAAGATAACCACTAAACTTGAAATTATATAAATTACGGCGCTCAAAATATCGAGCTGACCGCCTATTAAACTGCTAAGCAATATAAATCACTCCGAAAACATATAATAACCCAAATTAATACATATAATTATACTATATATTTTAAGTAATTACAAGAGGAAAATCGCTGTACTGTATAACGGACACTGCTCCCTTTAAAATAAAAACATAAAATAAAGAAAAACACTTGACAAAAAGCGAATTATGGTATATAATTCAAATATCGAACAAGTGTTCGGGAGGAATTAAAATGACTTTTATCCAAATTTTAACTACAATTTTTGAAATATCCATGGTGGTTGCCCTCTTCTGGTGCTTTTTCCATGAGGACCGCCTTATTGCTTTTGAAAGAAAACTTTTGGCTTGTATCAGAAGAAGAAAATTAAAGGTAGTTCACACTGCCTACCAAAACCCACATATTGTAAGACAATAACACTCTGCTACATTAAAAAAGAACAGGCAGCTCGTTTTAGAGTTGCCTGTTCTTTTTGCTCTATTCATAATATACAAGCCCTTTATCATACAATGGTTATGAATAGTTGAAACATTCTTGTTTCGACACAAAATCTTTGATTATGTGTCAAATTTCTTTTGAAATTTGTCCATACCCATTGCAATGAGTGTTGTGCAAAATTAAATTTAAAAATTTAATTTTGCCAAAGCCACTTTTCAAGTGGCTTATCGAAGCGCCTTTCAGCGTTTCGACAAACTACAATCATTATTATATAGCGAGGTGCTTTTTATGAAATGCTTAGTAATAACCAAAAAACAGTTAATGCTCGCTTTATCGGCGGTGTGCGCTTTGGCTGTGGTGTTTGTGGGATCAATGAGCGCTTTTGCAAACACCGAAAGACTTTTGCCGATTTACTGCGTTGAGACCGAAAAGAAACAAATCGCCATTTCCTTTGACGCCGCTTGGGGTAACGATGATACCGAGCAACTTATATCAATTTTAAAGGAATATAATGTTCCTGCCACTTTCTTTGTTGTGGGAGCGTGGGTAGATAAATATCCCGAATCGGTCGAGGCTCTGCACAAGGCGGGTCACCAAATTCAAAACCACTCAAACACCCACCCACATATGCCTCAACTCTCCCGTGAACAAATGAAGGATGAAATTTTAAGTTGTAACGAAAAAATTGCCGAAATCACCGGCAAAACCCCCACCCTTTTAAGACCGCCCTATGGCGACTATGACAATGCTCTTATTGAAACTATGAACGAACTTAAAATGGCAACAATTCAGTGGGATGTTGACTCTCTCGACTGGAAAGATTCCTCTACCCCTGATAGCATTTGTCAGCGTGTGACGAGTAAGGTTAAAAACGGCAGTATTGTGCTGTTTCATAACGATGCCGACCACACACCTGCCGCACTGCCAAACATACTAAAATGCCTTAAAGACGAGGGGTACGAGTTTGTGTTTATAAGTGATTTGATTTTAAAGGATAATTACGAAATAAAACACGACGGAACGCAGTGCAAAATATCTGAATAGATATTTTGCAGCGATATAAATTCTCTTGCGGAATTTGCGAGATATCTAATGGTGCGATATATCTTCGATGCGAGATGCCCTTCGGGCGCTTAGACGATTTATATCATATCGCGTTTACCACAAGGTAAGCATATCGCTTTTGCGTAGCAAAAATATCGCATTGCGAAGCAATATATCGCAAAAAAGACGGCTGATGCCGTCTTTTTTAATGTAGTAGGGGTGGATGCCCACATCCTCCCATACACCACAAAAATATAGATTGTGAATATCAAAAAAATGTGATATTATTTATTTGGTGATGAAAATGATAAGATTTGCAGAAATTAAAGACATTCCAAAGATATTAGATTTGCTCTCCCAAGTGGATTTGGTGCATCACAAGGGCAGACCCGATATTTTTAAAATCGGCACAAAATACAATGCCGAGGAACTAAAGGAGATTATATCCGACAAAGAGCGCCCCATACTCGTTGCAACAGACGAAAACGACAAAGTTACGGGCTATTGTTTTTGCATTTTGAAACAGCAGAAAAACGACTCGGTTTTAACCGACATTAAAACTCTCTATATTGACGATTTGTGTATTGACGAAACTCTGAGAGGCAAACATATCGGCACTTCGCTCTATGAGGCGGCGGTAAATTTAGCACATGAAAATGACTGCTATAACATAACTTTAAATGTCTGGAGTTGTAACCCGTCGGCATTGAAATTTTACGAATTGCTCGGCATGACCCCACAAAAAATTTGTATGGAAAAGATATTGTAGATGCAACAAATACCTCTTTACAAAAATTTTGAATTTTGATATAATTTAATCAAAGGGTGAAAACCTAAATAAAGGAGGAAAATTTATGGAATTTTTCGTTATTTTATTAATCATTTTGGCTTTTGTGTTCCTTTGTTTAAGAATTGTTCCACAAGCCAGTCAACACGTTATTGAGCGTTTGGGTAAATACTGTAAAACCTGGGACGCAGGACTTCACTTTTTAATTCCTGTTATTGACCGTGTTGCAAAGCGTGTAACCCTTAAAGAGCAGGTTTTGGATTCTCCTCCCCAACCCGTTATTACAAAAGATAATGTTACTATGCAGATTGACACTGTTGTTTATTTCAAGGTTTTTGATGCCATGTTGTTCACATACGGCGCCGTTAACCCCATAAGCGCACTTTCAAATCTCACCGCAACCACCTTGCGTAATATTGTTGGTGAGCTTGAACTTGATGACACCTTGACTTCTCGTGACACTATAAACGGCAAAATGACCGAAATTCTTGACTGTGCCACCGACCAATGGGGCATTAAGGTTAACCGTGTTGAGCTTAAAAACATTATTCCCCCTGCCGAAATTCAAAATGCGATGGAAAAGCAGATGAAAGCCGAGCGTGACCGCCGTGAAACCTTGTTAGAGGCTGAGGGTCACAAGGCTGCAGTTATTACCCGTGCCGAGGGTGACAAACAGGCTATGATTTTAGCCGCAGAGGGTGAGCGTGATGCAAGAGTTGCGCGTGCCGAAGGTGAAGCCAAGGCAATTTTACTTGCAAAACAGGCTGAGGCTGACGGACTTGCCGCTCTTAAAAAAGCAGGTGTTGACGCCGCTGTTCTTGAACTTAAAAAGTTTGAAGCTTTAGTTGCTCTCGCAGACGGTAAAGCTTCAAAGATTATCGTTCCCTCAGATGTAG
>JAZSDI010000111.1:0-3355 GCA_045531045.1 Acutalibacteraceae bacterium
TGCTGTGCTTTTTTGTTGTCATATCGGTTATGGTAATTTCGGTTGGTTTCTTTGCCGAACCTGCGGGATATTATGTTACAGGCACCAAAGACGGTAAGGCGGAAAATTTATATACCTACTATACCGCTGACGGAGAAGACACTAAATACGAGGCTTATGAAAAACAGGGTTACGCTTTAGAGAAAACCGAAATCAAATTAGTCCCCGAAGCAAAGGAAAAAGGAAGCTTTGTTTTAGCGCAGATTTTGTGTATTGGTATTTTGGGTATATTTATATATCCCCGCCTTTGGGAAAGAGGATATAAAGATAGAAACTTGGCTCAGACAGGCAATATCGTGGGCGACCAATGGAGAGGTCTGAAACTCGGACTTATTGCAATTATACCTTGGGTTGCGGCAATTTTAGTGCTTTGGGGGGTAAAGGGCTTTGCGGTTTCGCTTTTGATGTTTGCGTCACCTATTTTCTATCCCGTATATTCTTTAATGACAGACGGAAGTATATATTTTTCACAGGTGGGTGTTTTAACCCTTATAGGAATGGTCGCTTGTTGGTTTATATTACCCGTTTTTTCAGCTTTGGGTTACGGCCTTGGATTTAAAGATTTCTCAATAGCAGAAAAACTTACTTATAATAAGCAAAAATAAAGGAGTTTGAAATGGCATTATTCGGTTTTTTCAATTATAACAAGGAGGGCCCCGGTATTTCTAAGGACGCTCCCAAAAAGAGAACTTTTGTGGTTTTCTTTGAAACATATTTCAGAAACTTCTGGAAATTTTTACCCATAAGCATTATTTATTCTATTATTGCGCTCCCTCAGGTAACAATGGGTCTTGCAAATGCGGGAATGACCAATGTTGCAAGAAATACCGCAAGAGATAAGCACTCTTTCGGTCTCAGCGATTTTTTTGAAACCATAAAGAAAAACTGGAAGCAGTCTTTAGCGGCAGGTATTATAAATACTATTGTTTATGCTGTTTTGTTCTTTGACCTTTACTTTTTCTATATTCAGGAAACAAAAACGTCAATTTTAGCATTGGCAATAATGCTGTCCTTTGCCTTTATTTTCACAATAATGAATTTTTATATCTGGACCCTTATTATAACCTTTAATTTCAAATTGAAAGAGGTTTATAAAAACAGTTTTAAATTTGTTTTTATAAATATTAAGGGCAATTTAATCTGCTTCTTTAGTCTGGCACTTGTGGTTGCAATTCTTGTGGCATTACTCTTCTTGTTTTTAAGCATTATTGATAAGTTCTTCGTTTTTGCTCTACTCGCTATTTTGCTGATTTTGGCTTTATGCTACCCCGGTTTTAAGTTTTTACTTATTCAGTATTGCGTTTTCCCCGCCATTAGAAAACATATAATTGACCCTTATTATGAGGCTCACCCTGACGCCGATTTGGATAAACGCCGTAAGCTCGGTCTTTTGGATGAAGAACTAACCGAAGAAGAGCAAGATTTTAACGACTAACTTTAAAAACTAAAGCATATATATTATTAAAGCCTGAATTCCAAAAGTGAATTCAGGCTTTCTTTGAAAGGGGAAATATATATGCTGTCTCGAATAAATGATATCAGAAACAAGCAGATAGTTTGTGTTAAAAACGGCTGTGTTTTAGGGTATCCTGCCGATGTGGAGTTCACCTGTCCTGAAGGCAAGGCTGAGTCGATTATAATCCAAGGCCGCCCCCGTTTTTTAGGACTTTTTGGCCGTGAGGACGATATTGTTATTCCGTGGAGTGAAATTGAGGTTATAGGGCAGGAAACAATTCTTGTAAACACCGACCCCGCACCCTTTGTGAATTTGGGAAAAAGGAACCGATTTTTTGGACTTTAAAGACAAAAACCGCACTGAAAAATCAGTGCGGTTTTTTTATGTATTATTCTTCATTCTATAAGAAAGTCGCATTAAACTTTCGCTCAGGTGAACATTTTCAACAATAACATCTTGGTTTTCAAGCTTTAAATCGTAGTGGCTGAAGTTCCAAAATACCTTAACTCCAAGGTTGATGAGTTGTTTTGAAATATCCTTTGCTGCTTCTTTGGGGATACAAAGAATTGCAACCTCGGGTCGGTTTTCACGGCAGAATTCGTCTAAATCCTCGGCGTTTCTGATGGGAAGGTTTCTCACAACTTGACCCACAAGAGAGGGCTTTGCATCAAAAAGACCGATAACTCTGAAACCCTTGTTATCGAAATTCATATGCATTGTAACGGCTTTGCCCATATTACCCATACCGATTAAGATGGCGGTTTTGGCAATATCCAGACCCAAAATTGAAGAAATCTCGCCGTGAAGAAGCTGAACATTATAACCGTAACCTTGCTGACCGAAGCCGCCGAAGCAGTTTAAGTCTTGTCTTATCTGACTGGCAGTCAGTCCCATTCTGTTTGAAAGTTCTTTTGAAGAAATTCTATCCACGCCCTGAGCCTTAAGCTCACCTAAAAAACGGTAATATCTTGGAAGTCGTTTAATGACAGACTCAGAAATTACACCGGCCATAAATTCACCTCAATCTTCTAATATATATTATAATATTACTTTTTTTAAACATTGTCAAGTATTTGTCAATTAAGGTCGAGGTAAGGTGAATTGTCTTTTTCAAGCAGTAAAATACGGCGGTTTATGCCTTGGATTTTTTCCTCAATAACGGGTATTTTCGCAACACTCTTGCTTTGGGCATCAAGCTTTGTTTCAAGCTGTTTAAGTCTGAAAGCAGTAAGCTTTCCCGATGCTATAATTCCGCCAAGTGTTCCTACAAGTGTGCCGCTAAAGGAAATTAAAGCCACTAAAACAGTGTTATCCATATAACTCCCCCTAAAGACTAAGCAAGGTGTAATCTATACAAATGCTGCCAAGTTTAAGGGGCGCCGTGCCTTTCAGATTTATGTATAGCCGATTCGTTTTTGTTATGGGAGAAACCAATTTTACAGGGTTGTCAAACTCTGCTTTTTTGATTTTTGTTTTATGGGTGTCGCCAAGTGAGATTTCGGTTTGTTTTCCTTCAAGGGAAAGGCTTAAACAATTAATGGACTTAGGCTTTGAGGTGCATTCGGGCGCTATTTCGTTTGTGCTGATAAGACAGGGTATAGCTTCTTCTGTTGGTAGGGGATTTGTAATATTCCCTTTGAAAAAGGTATCAATATCGCCCTTAAGCGTGGCTGTAAAATGGAGAGGGTTGTTGTCTGACGAGACGAGAAGTATCGGGCGGGTTTCGGTGTTAAAAGCCCCTGAAAATCTGATGTTTTGATTAAATTCCCAATAATACCAAGCGTCCTTTTTGTCAAAACAAAGGGCTTTATTTTGAAAGAAAAACAAAAGACAGTTTTCATATTCAAGGGCGCAAACGCT
>JAZSDI010000145.1:0-2985 GCA_045531045.1 Acutalibacteraceae bacterium
AGTATTATAACAACACAATTCCCTCAGGTCTTTTAATAACAACAATTGATGAAGACTGTGATATTGCAAAACAGAATGTTAAAATTAATGACATAATCACCAAAATTGACGGCAAGGATATTGATTCTGCAAGCGTAGTTTATAGTGTGCTCCAGAACAAAAAACCGGGAGATACCGTTGACCTTACCATATATAGAATCGGAACAAGGGTTTCTCCTGCAAAAAGCTTCACAGTTACTGTAAAGCTTGCAGAGGATAAAGGAAATTAACAAAAAACTCCGACAACTGAAGTGAACCCCAAAGTTTAGACAAAATTTAATATTAAATTGTTAGCGAATGAGTTCGGTATTGCACCGGACTCATTCCTTTTAGTTTTAAGGAAATTCTTTCGTTGTTGTAGTAATCTATGTAATGTTTCAACTCATTAATGAAAGCGTTAACGCTTTCGAATTTTTCACCGTAGAACATTTCAACTTTAAGCCTACCAAAGAAGTTTTCCATAGCTCCGTTATCCATACAATTACCTTTACGGGACATACTCTGGGTAATGTTATGCCCGGCAAGTAATCGTTGGTATTCGGCATGTTGGTATTGCCAACCTTGGTCAGAGTGGAATATCGGTGTTGCATTAGCAGGAAGTTTTTCAAACAAACCATTAAGCATTTCTCTAACTTGTTCCAAGTTGGGACTTGTTGAAATGGAATAAGACACAATTTCATTGTTAAACAAATCTAAAACGGGCGAAAGATATACTTTTTCATCACAAACATTAAACTGTGTAACATCAGTAGTTATCTTTTCAAATGGTTTACTTGCTGAAAAATCTCTTTTTAGCAAATTGTCAGCAACCTTACCAACTGTTCCTTTGTATGAATGGTATTTATCGTTTTTACGTTGCTTACCTTTCAAACCGAGTTGTTTCATCAGTTTTTGTATGGTTTTATGGTTAATTACATAACCTTTGTTACGCATAGCTATTGCAATTCTACGGTATCCGTATCTACCTTTGTTTGTATCAAAGATTTTTTGTATTTCTTGCTTTTCACACTCGTATTTATCTGTATTTGGTTGTTTCAAATAGTAATAGTATGTGCTGCGAGCAAGTCCAGACAGTTTCAACAATTCTTTTAGCGGATACTTTTGCCTTAGTTCAGAGATTATTTGCGCCTTTTCCCGCTCTTTTGCTCTTCCGCAAGAACTAAGGCACTCAGTTTTTTTAAGTATTCTATCTCCATTCGCAAACGTTGGTTTTCGGCAATTAAATCTTCTTCAATTTTTTTATCTAATTTAGGTGGTCTGCCTTTCCTTGTTCCGCTTGCACGACAAGCTTTGCCTCGTCTTTCTTTCATAAGACCTTCGGCTCCTTCTTCTAGGTATATGCGTTCCCACCTTGCTATAACATGATGATTAACATTATATTTCCTTTCCGTTTCCATCATGCCTAAGTGGTTATCTCGCATATCCATTATAACAGATATTTTGAATTCTGCCGAGTGTTTTCTATAAACTTGTCCTTTTTTTGCCATAAAAATATGCACCTCCAAAAGTGTCTAACTTTTGGGGTGCATATCAAAAGTTGCGGATTGTTTTTTATATTTTTTATCGAAAAAAGTAAATGAAAAAATATTGCATTGTTCGTTAAAACGATGTATAATAAAACTGTAATAAGCGTGTTTGCGAATAATACATTTTGAGCTTAGAAGGTTTGTAATATGGAATATTTAAATGTAACTGAAACTGCCGATAAATGGGGGATTTCAGGGAGAAGGCTACAAACATTGTGTGCTAATGGTAAAATTGAAGGTGCCACACGTTTTGGTAAAGTGTGGATGATTCCCAAAACCGCAAAAAAACCCATTGACGGCAGAACAAAAGCGAGTAAAGATTACAAAGCAATATTATTAGAAAAAAATATGCCAATGCCGAGAAAAACACCTTTTTTGCATATGACCGACCTATATAGTGATGCTGGAGCTGCAGAAAAGAGCATTGCAGCACTTGAGGGCAATCCCGAGGCTCAAACTCTTTTGGATGCGGAAATTGCATATTCCAAGGGAGAAATAGAAAAGGTTTATGACAGCGCTTATTATCTGCTCCATAAACATTCAGGTTTTTATGCTGTTATCTCTGCAGGTATGCTTTTGGGCTTATGCGCCATTTGGCGAGGTGACCTCAATTTGTGGCGCCAGGCCAAGATACATATAGCAGAAGCACCGGCAAAATCAGAAGCTGACCGTGATATTATGGCCTTTTCCATAACGGCTATTGACAGTATTTTGTATGATGTTGCTTCTTTTCCACAATGGTTTAAAATAGGTCGGTTTGAACCGCTGCACAAGGATGCTCTTCCTGCGGCAAAGGTCTTTTATGCTAAATATTTGTATGCGATTGGTTATGCGATTGCCACCAAACAGCTTGAACTGCAGGGTGTACAGGGCTTGTCGCTTATGACCATAATACCAAATACCATTGAACCGATGATTTCGCAAGCGGTGGCGGATAACTCGATTATAGCCGAAATTTATCTGCGTATGACGGGTGCCGCTGTTTATCATACCGGCGGCAACGATGAGCAAGCAATTTATCATATAGACCGTGCAATAGCACTTGCTTTGCCGGATAAGCTGTTTGGAATTTTAGCCGAATACGGTCGTACCCTGGATTCGCTTTTGGAACAAAGAATATCAAGAGTAGATATCAATGCGTGGTATGCAGTGCGTGATTTATATAACGTGTATATGGCGGGCTGGACAAAGCTTAGTGGCTCGGTTCGCGGTAAAAACCTTGCAACTACGCTGGCACCTAAAGAACGAGAGGTAGCAAAGCTGGCGGCATTTGGTTTTAAAAACAGTCAAATTGCCGAGACACTTAATATGTCTATTTCTGCTGTAAAACAAGCAGTTACAAACGTTTCTAACAAAACAGGAATGTCAAGAGAAAATTTTGCCGCAATTTTATAGCCACTTTTAGTAAAAAAAGGACATA
>JAZSDI010000126.1:0-9407 GCA_045531045.1 Acutalibacteraceae bacterium
ATAAAATGGTAACGGAATTTGGCTGTGACCCCAAGGATATAATTGCGGGTATTGGTCCTAATATAGGACAGTGCTGTTATGAGGTTGACGACCCCGTTATTGACGAATTCAAAAAGCTTACATTTTTAAATCTGCCCGATTATGTAACGCCAAAGGGCGTCGGAAAGTATATGCTTAACTTGGCTGAGGCAAATAGACAAATTTTAATAAATTCAGGAATTAAACCTGAAAATATTGATGTTACCGATATTTGCACCTGCTGTAACAGTGAGGATTTACACTCGCACAGAGCGTCAAAGGGCAAGAGAGGAACAATAGGCATAATAATAGAGCTGACAGAGTAATCTGTCAGCTCTTTGTTTATTTCTTTTTAGGTTCAACAGAGTCAATGCCGTAGCCGCCGTAACCGCCATAACCGTAACCGCCGTAGCCTCTGTATTTACCGTAACGGTAATGAGAACGGTAACGATATCTTGAACGGTAACCGTAACCTGAACGGTAACGGCCTGTGTAACCGCCATAACCATAGTTTGAACCTGTGCTGTGGTTGTTGATAACAAATCCGATAAGTCTGGCCTTACTGTAAAGAATATACTGTAAAGCACGCTTGATTCGGTTAATACCCGTATCATCGGATTTAACAGTGAAGATAATGTTATCGCAAAGGTCGGTGACAAGCGATACTGAGGGGAGAACGCCTGTAGGAGGCATATCCACAATTATAATATCATAATTTTCACGAAGTTCTTCAAATATCCTTTTAAAACCTGCATTGTTGTATTTGCAGTTTGATGACCCTGCAAACAGCACATCAAAGTTTTCTGATATATTGCAAATAACCTTTTCTAATTCGGCATTTTTAGCAATAACATCGGTTATACCTATACATTTTTCGGGGTCCTTTAGCAACACATTTTGAAGAGTGCGGCTAACCATATCCATATCAACAAGCAAGGTTTTTTGATTTCCGTTTGCCATAGCGTGAGCTAAATTATACGAAACGGTTGTGGAGCCTTCACCCAAGGTAGTACCTGTAATTGCAATAACCTTTTCGTTTTCTCTCAAAAGTGCAGATACTCTCTTTTTAAGAACACGCACAGCCTCGGAGAAATCGGGGAGTTTGGGGCTCATTTTAATCAAAGATACATTTTCATTACTGTTGCGCTTAAGATAAACATGTGGGATGGTGCAGATGTAATGGCTGTTAAGCTTGGTTGAAACATCTGTCTTATCCTTAATTGTTTGAGCGTAGGTAGCAATGATATAGAAAATAACTAAATTAACACAAATACCGATTAGTATTCCGATAACAGCATAAAGGAAATAATTTGGAACATTATAGGGTTTTTTCGGCATTCCCGATGAGTGTATAATTTGAATTCTGGTATCACCTATGATATGTTCGGCAATGCTGGGATAAGACTTTACAAAGGACTTCATAATATCGTTTGCATCCTTTGCAGAAGGGCTGATTGCGGTAACCTTAAATATGTTAGAACCGGTAATGGGCTCTGCAATAATTCTACCCTTCATTTCTCTTCCTAAGTCATAGGTTATGGTATCTCTGAGTGTTTCGGATTGGGCGATATGTTGGAAGGTTTTGTTCATCTGGTCTGAGAAAGATGTAACCGAGTTAAATTTATAAACCGAAATACCGCTTTCTGCGTCACTTAAAACAAGAGGGGTAATAGTGAAGGTAACACTTGATTTGTAACTGGGGGAATAGGTTATAAACGAATAGGACAATGCCAATATAACAAAGGCGACAACAATACATAGCACCTTTAAGATATGTCGCTTCATAAGTAATAGCATTCTGCCAATAATGGTTAGAATATCACTATATTCGTTCTCATTAGCGGTTGTTTTGTTAGCTGTGCTCACTTAAATCCCTCCTCTGTTATATAATTCATCATCCGAGTCGGATTTGTAAGCGAAATTAAGGGTCGAAACGTTGTTGAATACGCAGCCCAAAAGCTTATCCGAATTAATGTTGGAAATATAATCGTTAATTGGCTCAACCTCAGTAAAGTCTTGTCTTACAACGAGTAACAAGCCGTCAACCTTCTCAGAAGCAATTTCCGAGTCAACAGTGATGCCCCCGGGCGGAGTATCAATGATAACAAAATCATAATCTTCCTCTAAGAATTTAATAAAATTGCTGAAACGTCGGCTGTTTATAATTTCCGAAGAATTGCGGTATTGTTTTTTACCGCCTGTTAAGTAAACACTTGTGTTCTTGTCATATCTGACAGCTGTTGTATAATCGTCGGTGTCGCCTTTTAAGTAGTGGGCAAGTTCCTGTGAATCGTCTACAGGAGTGTTTGTAAAGAACTTGTAAACAGCTGGAAGCTTAAAGTCACAGTCAACAAGAATAACCTTTTTGCCGGTTTCTGCCAAAGCCAATGCCAAGTTTACGCTGACAGTGGTTTTACCTTCATTTTCGGCAATACTTGTTACCATAATAGATTTAATGTTTTTTGTTCTTTTAAGGCTTATAAGCTTAATCGCCATTTCTCTGAAACAGTTGCTGAATCTGTAATCTATAAGGGGGTTGTTCATCATAAGACCAATAACCTTATCCTTGAGTTTTGCACTGTTTTTGTTTACATGGTCGATTTTTCCAAAAAGTTTGCAGTCGAGTAAAGTCTCAACATCGGATGTATTCTTTACTGTATCTCTGAAATAAGAAAGTGTTAATATTACAACAATACATAAAACCGCCATAAAGAAGGCGCAAACACAGGAATTGATTATAATTCCCATAAAGTTTGAACGGGTTGCCATGGAGGGTGGAGTCACAACACTTATCACAATGTTGCTGAACGCACTGTCGGTTAAAAGGTGGTGGTTTTCGTAAACCGACTTTAATGTTCTGTAAGCCTTTTCGGGGGAAACATCGGTTACAGAAACATCGATCAGGTTTGTTTCGCTCTTTTGAACAGCGGTTAAGGTGCCGGTGATTTTGCTGTTTATCTCATCCTCAACAACATCAATCAAAGCGGAGCTTTTAAGAACGTTTTGGAAAGCTTCCGCAATTTCAATGGTTCTTGAAAGAGAGGTTGCAGTGGCACTGTCGGTATATCCGCTTAAATTAACTGCGATGGTTGTGGTGCTTGTATACTTTTCAACAACAAAAGCGGAGTTGTAAACCTGAAATCCGCTAAATCCAATTACTGCGGAAAGAAGTATAACCCACCAGTTGCGAATAAGGTCATCAACAAGGGAGAAAGGGTTAATTAAAGATAATTTCAGTTCTCTCATTACTTGCTGTCCTCCCTTACGATTGCTACAAGGCGTGTTCTCGTTACATTTGTTTCGCCCGATTTAATAGAATAGAAAATATTATATGTTCCGGGCTTATCAGGATTATATTCCGAAGCATCAATTTCAACATTGTTAACGGTATAACTCTGACCGTGGTGATTTAACACGGTGGTTATGTACTGGGAAAAGTCAATTTCTTCGCCTTTATTGGCATAAACCAAATATTCCGAAAGTCTGATTGTGGCGGCAGAGTAATCTTCTTCTGTAACGATAGCTTGTACGGTTATGTCGCAAGTGTCACTGAAAGAATTGGTTACCTTAAAATTAATATCATATTCTCCTGCGACAAGACGGTTATAACTTGGAGAAATAATCTTTATGTGAGAGGTTAAGTTTCCGTCGTATTTATCAATAAGGGTTACAGAGTTTCTGAATATAACATTACCCTTGATAGGAACGATAAGGTCGTTATTGAGTTTGATTTCGGGGGAGTGATAATCGGTAAAACGAAGCTGACGCTCTAATTTTGCGGTGTTATTATCACTGTCACATACCGAAAATATAACCGTTGTAAGTCCCTTCTCCAAAAAATAGAACTGACGCTCGACTATGATTTTCTTGGTTATATCGCCGTCTTCAGGGTCTCTTGCAACCACATATTTTAACAATTCAGCATCTGTGGTGTCGGTAGGAACACTGATGGTTTCCTTCTCCTTGCAATATATTTTCGGAACATTTCTTTTGTTCATATCCATTATTCCGAATAACAGCATAAGTGAAACTGTTATAACCGATAAAATAGACACGAAAACTCTTAATCGATACATTAAACATACCTCACAGTACTATACTTTACATACAGTAACATTATATCATAACATTTATTATTTTTCAAGAAAAAAGATAGGCGAAGTACACTAAATACTTCGCCTCTTTTTATATGGCATCACTGATGCTTCTTCAAGTCTATTTCCAAGCCGAGTCTTTAATATAAAGAGAAATTTGTCTTATAGTTTTGTCGAAAAAAATCGAAAAAAGGAAAAACCCATAACATTAAGGAAAAATTATGCTATTTTCGTAAAAACGCTTGAAATAATATGCGGATTATGGTAATATATGGAAAAACACGCAAAGGAGAATTGAAATTTATGGAAAAACAGTTAAAAATAGTTATTGCTGACGATTCGTCTCAGTTAGGTGAAAATTGTGCAAAAACTTTCAAGGCTTACGGAATGGATGTTAAACTTTGTCAAAAAGACGGACTTAAATTAATAGAAATGATAAAAAGAGAAATGCCTGATATTGTTTTGGCAGATGTTTTTATGCCTAATATGGATATTTTAGGGGTTATCAAAAATATTAACGAAAGTAATATAAAGGACAAGCCTATGGTAATGGCAATGTCGGGATTTGACAATCAGAGACTTGAAAAAGAACTCATCGACGGCGGTGTAGATTATTATTTTTTGAAGCCTTTTGATGTAAATATAATGGCACAAAGGATTATACAGCTTTCGGGTTGGAAAAACGAGCGTCAGCCTTTAGTGGTCAGGGATAATGTGATTACCGACACTAATTTAGAACTTATGATAACCGATATTATTCATCAAATCGGCGTTCCTGCCCACATAAAAGGTTATCACTATTTAAGGGAAGCCATTATGCTTTCAATTAAAAACAGTGATATTATAAACTCGGTAACCAAGCTTTTGTATCCAACCGTTGCAAAAAAGCACAGCACTACTGCTTCTCGAGTAGAGAGGGCTATCCGCCACGCTATTGAGGTGGCTTGGGACAGAGGGGACATCGATGTTCTTAATTCCTATTTTGGATACACTATTCAAAACGAGCGTGGAAAGCCGACAAACAGCGAATTTATTGCCATGATAAGCGATAAATTGCGGCTGAAATTAAAAATCAGTTAATACATAAAAAACTCCCTTTCAAAAGGGAGTTTTTCGTTATAGTAAATTTTTTCTTAATTCTTCGCCAGATTTGGGTGAGAGGTATGCAGGGGGGATATCAAATACGGTTTTACAACCTGTCATTCCCTCTTTGCTCATTCTGACAGCAGCCCTTGCGTATGCTAAAATAACGCTCGATGTAAATTCGGGATTAGAGTCGAGTTTTAAGCTGTATTCAATAATGTGGGTGTTTTCCTTGTTAAGACCTGTTTTGCCACTTCTTATAACCATACCGCCGTGGGGGATACCGCTGTGGTCACGCTTCATTTCTTCGGCAGAAATGAAATTAACGGTTGTGTCGTAATCTGCAAAATAGTTAGGCATTGTTACAATTTCTTTTTCAATGCGTTCAAGGTCGGCACCCTCTTGTGCCACAACAAAGCAAAGTCTTGTGTGCTTCTGGCGGGTTGTAAGGTCAGGGTTTTCACCCTTTCTTACCCTTTCAACTGCACTTTCAACAGGGATAGTGTACTGACGGGCATCAATAACACCCTCAATTCTTCTGATAGCATCGGAGTGACCTTGACTCACACCCTTGCCCCAGAAGGTATAGTCTTTGCCCTCAGGCAAAACAGCCTCGGCATAAAGGCGGTTGAGTGAAAACATACCGGGGTCCCAGCCTGTTGAAATAACGGCAATATTTGAGCCTTTTTTGGCTTGTGCATTAACCTTTTCAAAATGCTCTGGGATTTTAGCGTGGGTATCAAAGCTGTCAACAACATTAAAATGCTCGGCAAGTGCGGGGGTCTGAACGGGCAAATCGGTTGCCGAGCCGCCGCAGATTATAAGCACATCAATATTATCTTTGTGATTTAAAATGTCATCTAAATGGTAAACCTTAGCGCCACTCAGTGTTTTAACTGTGGCAGGGTCACGACGGGAAAAAACAGCGTAAAGTTCTGTGTCGGGATTTTGCAAAATAGCACTTTCAGTGCCACGACCTAAGTTTCCGTAACCTACAATTCCTATTCTAATCATATTAATCACTCCTAAATTACAACTTATTTTATCACTTTATCTTCTTATAATCAATATTTTTTTAAGTATTTGAAAAATTAGTCAAAAAGTGGCTTTACAATGTAATAATACTGTTGATTTTTTTCTTGAAAAGGGGTATTATATTGTAAGGATTAATAAAATGGAGGACAAAATGTTAGAACTTAAAAATGTCTCCTTTACAGCCGAAAACGAAGAAGGCTCAAAGGATATTATTAAAAATCTAAGTTTGAAAATAGATAACGGCTTTGTGGTAATTACCGGCCCCAACGGCGGCGGCAAATCCACTTTAGCTAAGCTTATTGCAGGAATTATAAAGCCCACAAGCGGTCAGATTTTGCTTGACGGAGAGGATATCACCGATTTATCCATCACCGAGAGAGCAAAAAAAGGCGTAAGTTTTGCTTTTCAGCAGCCCGTTCGCTTTAAAGGCATTACCGTGCACGATTTAATTAGTTTGGCGTCGGGCAGAGATGTCAGCATCAGCGAGGCTTGTGATTATTTGTCACAGGTGGGTCTTTGTGCTAGAGATTATATTAACCGTGAGGTTAACGCCTCTCTTTCAGGCGGTGAGCTTAAAAGAATTGAAATTGCAACTGTTCTTGCCCGTTCTACCAAGATTTCAATTTTCGATGAGCCCGAGGCAGGAATTGACCTTTGGAGTTTTAAAAGCCTTATTAAAGTATTTGAAAAAATGCACGATAATTTAGGCGGCTCGATTATAATTATTTCCCACCAAGAAAGAATTTTGAATATTGCCGATAAGGTAATTGTACTTGCAAACGGAACACTTAAAGCAGAGGGCACAAAGGACGAAATTTTGCCTGAGCTTCTTCATGCTACTGATATGGGCTGTTCTGTACTTAAAGCTCAAACGGAGGTAAACTAAATGAATAACACCGAATTAGAGCTTTTAAAGATTATAGCCGATATGGAGGGCACCCCCGAGGGAGCCTATAATATCCGTGCCAACAGTGAACTTGAAAGCAGACATGTTACTGAAAATGTTGACATTAAAACAAAAACCGATAAACCCGGAATAGATATCATAATTAAACCGGGTACTAAGGGTGAAAAGGTGCACATTCCCGTAATTATCAGTCAAACAGGTCTTAAAGAACTGGTTTACAATGATTTTTACATTGGTGATAACTGTGACGTTGAAATTGTTGCAGGTTGCGGTATTCACAACTGCGGAGACGAGGAATCCCGTCACGACGGTGTTCATACCTTTTTTGTCGGCAAAAACGCAAAGGTTACCTATACTGAGAAGCATATTGGTATTGCCGACGGTAAGGGTGAAAGCAATATGAATCCTACCACCGTTATAAACATTGACGAGGGCGGATATATGGAGATGGAGACTACACAGCTAAGCGGTGTTGACTCTACCGACCGCAAAACCACCGCTAAACTTAAGGACAATGCGACTTTAGTTATCAGAGAAAAGTTAATGACAAGCGGTGTGGAAACTGCAAAAACCGATTTTGTTGTTGATTTAGACGGTGAAAATTCAAGCGCAAATGTGGTTTCCCGTTCGGTTGCAAAAGATAATTCATATCAGTTGTTTTTATCGAGAATAAACGGTAATAATATATGTAACGGCCACACCGAATGCGATGCTATTATTATGGATAACGCAAAGGTTTCGGCAGTGCCTGAAATTACCGCTAACCATATCGACGCTTCCCTTATTCACGAGGCGGCAATCGGCAAAATTGCAGGTGAGCAGTTAATTAAGCTTATGACTTTAGGTCTCACCGAGCAAGAAGCCGAGGAGCAGATTGTTAACGGATTTTTGAAATAAAGCGATAAGCTTTAAATATATTAGGAGGAGATACAAATGGAATTAAAAGGAACAAAGACTGAACAAAATTTAAGAGCAGCTTTTTCGGGTGAATCTGAGGCTCGCAATAAGTACACTTACTTTGCCTCTGTTGCAAAAAAGGAAGGATACGAACAGATAAGCGCCATCTTCCTTGATACTGCTAATAACGAAAAAGAACACGCTAAAATGTGGTTTAAAGAATTAAAGGCTTTAGGCTCCACCGTAGAAAACCTTAAGGCTGCTGCCGAGGGCGAGAATTATGAGTGGACCGAAATGTATTCGACCTTTGCTGACGAGGCAGAGGAAGAAGGCTTTACTGAACTTGCTAAAAAATTCCGTTTGGTAGCAGCAATTGAAAAGACCCACGAAGAAAGATATCTTAAACTTCTTAACAATGTTGAGATGCAAAAGGTATTTGAAAAAGCTGAGGAAACTATGTGGGAATGCCGCAACTGCGGTCATTTGGTAATCGGCAAAAAGGCTCCCGAAATTTGTCCTGTTTGCGCTCATCCCAAGGCTTATTTCGAGGTTAGAAAAGAAAATTATTAATAACCGAAACACAAAAAAACGGCTCACCGCAAAAAAGCGGTGAGTTTTTTATTTTAAAGGTTTACAAATTGCAAAAATCCCGCTTTCTAAAAGTAGTATCAAATTAAAAAGCCTAAGGGAGGTATAGGCTTTCGGTACAAAAAGAAAGGAGAAAAAATATGATTAAAGTTGATGTTTTAGAAAACGGTTCTTTGTTGATTTTAGAAAGAACTGTTTCCGACAGTGTGAAATTTGAAAAAATCAAATTCAGTTTCCCCGAAAGATGGAAGGATTTTGTAAAAACCGCCGTCTTTAGAAACGGAGAAACGGCAGTAGAAATTCTGCTTAATTCCGGCAGTGATTATTGCACAGGCAAGGACGAATGTTTTGTGCCCTTTGAGGTTATAAAACCTCCCTTTTTCACGGTTTCGGTCTTCGGAAGCCGAGGGGACACTCTCGCTACCACCACAAGAGGCGAAATTGAAGTGGTAGAGAGCGGTTATGAGTTGGGAGATGAGCCGCAAGAGTCCACCCAGAGCGTTTATGCTCAGATTTTAGATGAGACTAAAAAGGCGACCCAAATTGCTCAGCCGGTCAGAGATGATGCCGATAACGGTAAATTCAAAGGTGAAAAGGGCGATAAGGGTGAAGCCGGAAACGGCGGAATAGTTGACCTTGCTTATAATCCTCAAAGTGAAAATCCGCAGTCAGGAAAGGCTGTGGCAGAAGCAATTTCGGGCATTGAGATTTCAGGTGGCGGTGTCATTGAAATAGACCAAAATTTCAACCCCGAAAGTGAAAACGCACAAAGTGGCAAAGCGGTT
>JAZSDI010000067.1:0-4280 GCA_045531045.1 Acutalibacteraceae bacterium
TATCCCGACGATGAAACCCTTAAAAGCCTTAATTACCGAAGCAAAAAGGAATTAGAGGGAGATATTAGAATTGTCGAAATAGAAAACACTGATATGTGCGCTTGTTGTGCGCCACATGTTAAAACAGCAGGGCAAATCGGCCTCATAAAACTGCTTGGCACCGAGAAGCTGAGAGGCGGTATCAGAATAGAACTGAAAGCGGGTAACAGAGCGTTAGAGGACTATAACGAAAAGTATCAAAATGTCCGCAAAATTTCTTCTTTACTTGCTACCGCCCAAAACGAGACCGCTTTGGGTGTTGAAAGATTGCTTGACACCTTAAATGAACAAAAGGCTCAAATCACTGCCTTGAGATATGAGATAATTAAATTAAAATCTTCACAATTTGTTCCCGAAAGTGATAAAACTGCGGTTTTTGAAAATGATTTTTCTATTAAGGATTTGCAGATGTTTGCAGACTCCTTACATAAGCTTTACGGCGGAATAAGGGGCGTTTTTGCAAAGACCGAGAGCGGTTTTGATTTTTGTATCTGCGGTGAAAATTTAGATGCCTTTTTCGGCGGTTTTAAATCTGCCTTTGATGTTAAGGGTGGCGGCAGAAACGGTATGGTGCAAGGCAAGGTTTCGGCTGAAAAGACCCAAATTGAAGACTTTTTTAAAAAGGCTTAAAGCAACTGCATTTGCGGTTGCTTTTTTTATGGGCTTATGTTAAAATATTTTTCGGTGATAAAATGAATTGGACAGAAATTACAGTTAGCGTACCAAATGAATATACCGAAAGCGCATCGGCTATTGCTAATATGACCGTTCCTTACGGTATTTATATTGAGGATTATTCCGATTTGGAAACTTCTGCTTGGGAAATCGCTCACATTGATTTAATTGATGAAGACCTTATAAATAAGGATAGGAAAAATTCCATTATCCATATTTATATTGCTGAGACCGACAATGCAGTCGAGGCTTTGGAGTTTTTAAAAGAACGCCTTACCGCCGAGAAAATTCCTTTTGAAGCAGGAAGTGTCGGCGTTGACGATGCCGACTGGAACGAAAACTGGAAAAAGTATTTCCACCCCATTGAAATCGGCAAGAAATTGGCGGTTGTTCCAAGTTGGGAGAATTACGATAATAAAGACTCAAGAACAGTTTTGAATATTGACCCCGGCGCCGCTTTTGGAACAGGCACCCACGCCACAACCTCCCTTTGTCTTGAACTTTTGCAAGACTATACAAATGCCGAGACCGAGATGCTTGACATTGGTTGCGGAAGCGGTATTTTGGCACTGGCTTCGGTTTTGCTCGGTTGCAAATCTGCCTTTGGTGTGGATATTGATGCCCAGTCGGTTAAAACTGCAAAAGAAAATGCGGTTATAAATAAAATTGACGATAAAGTGGCTTTTGAGGTTGGCGACCTTACCGAAGTGGTAAGCGGAAAATACGGTGTTATTTGCGCCAACATTGTGGCTGATGTTATAATCCGCCTTTTGCCTGACGCTAAAAACTTTATGCGTGACAGTGGCGTTTTGATTGTTTCGGGCATAATTGATATTAGAAAAGATGATGTTTTAAAGGCTGTAGCAGATAACGGCTTTAAGGTTACCGGCGAAAGATATAAAGACAACTGGTGCGCCTTTGTGTTAGAAAAATAGTTTTCGGAGGAAATTTATGCTTGAATTCGAGCAGTTAAACCTAAGACTTATTTCAAACCGAGATGAGCTTTTGGATTTAAAGGATGCTTTAGGATATGAGAGGCTTAAAAGGGATATTGAGGAGCTTGAAATGAAATCCTCTGAACCGGGATTTTGGGACGACCCCGAAGCCTCGCAAAAAATCGTTCAAAAAACAGGAAAACTCAAAAACACGGTTGAGCTTTATGATAAAAGCGTTGCTTTATATGATGATTTGACTGTCCTTATAGAAATGGGAGATGAGGAAGAAGACCTTTCTTTAATTCCCGAAATTGAAAGTTCTATTGAGGAACTTGAGAAAAGTTTGGCTTCTCAGCGTTTGCAGACCCTACTCACTGGCGAGTATGATAAAAACAACGCAATTTTAACTTTCCACGCAGGTGCAGGTGGTACCGAGGCTATGGACTGGGTTTCAATGCTGGTTCGTATGTATACCCGTTGGACCGAGCGTCACGGCTTTAAGGTGCAGATGCTTGATTTCCTTGACGGAGACGAAGCGGGACTTAAAAGCGCCACCATTTCCATTGAGGGCGACAATGCCTATGGCTATTTAAAAAGCGAGTCGGGTGTTCACCGTTTGGTGCGTGTTTCTCCCTTTGATGCTTCGGGCAGAAGACACACCTCCTTTGCTTCACTTGAGGTTATGCCTGAAATCAGCGACGATGCTGATATTGAAATCAGAGAAGAAGATGTTAAGATGGATGTTTTCCGTTCGTCGGGTGCGGGTGGACAGCACATTAACAAAACTTCTTCTGCTGTGCGATTGACCCACTTGCCGACAGGCATTGTTGTTGCTTGTCAAAACGAGCGAAGTCAGTTCCAAAATCGTGAAAAGGCAATGAAAATGTTAAAATCAAAGTTGCTTGAAATTAAAGAGCGTGAACACCTTGAAAAAATTGAGGATATCAAGGGTGTTCAAAAAGATATTGCTTGGGGCTCACAAATCAGGTCCTATGTCTTTATGCCATACACCTTGGCAAAGGACCATAGAACAGGCTTTGAGTCGGGTAATATCAACGCTGTTATGGATGGCGACCTTGACGGATTTATAAATGCATATTTAAAGGCAGCCTCTAAAGGCAGTCTTGGAAATGAGGAAATTGAAGTATGAAAAGAATTTTAAGTTTTGCTTTAGCACTTTTAATGTTGTTGGCGTTATCAGGCTGTGGCAAGAAAGAAGAACGAATTATGTATAATTCTGCCGACCTTTCAAAAGCTGTTAAGTTAGCAGATTATAAGAACATTACTGTGGATACATCTTCTAAAGAATTTGAAGAAATGTATAACAGTGTTATACTCTCGGATATACAAAGCAATGAATTGTACGCTGTAAAAAAAGAGGGTAAAATTGAAGAGGGCGATATTGCAAATATCGACTATGTCGGCAAGAAAAACGGTGTAGCTTTTGAGGGCGGCACTGCTAACGGTTACGATTTGGAAATTGGTTCTAATTCTTTTATTGACGGATTTGAAGATGGATTAATCGGTGTAAGTATCGGAGATACTGTAGACCTTAATTTGACCTTCCCTAAAAATTATCAAAGTGAAGACCTTGCAGGTCAGGCTGTTGTATTCACCGTTAAGGTTAACAGTGCAAAAACTATGACAGGTGTAGGACCCGAGCAGATTTATGAGGAATTGGGCTTTAAATCGGTTAAGGAATATGAAGAAAACGTCAAGGACACTGCTATAAAGAATTATTTGTATAATGAAATTATAGAAAATTCCAAGGTTAACGATTATCCCGAAAAGGATGCTAAATTCTTGAAAGACCAGATAATCGCAATGTTTGAAACACAGCTTAAAAGCTACAGCATGACTTTGGATTCTTATATGGCACAAAATAATATGACAAAGGATAGCTTTGATAAATATGTTTTAGAAAATGAAGCTTATCCTATGATGGACGAGACAATGGCGTTGTATGCTATTATTGATAAAGAAAAAGAAACTGTAACTCAAGAAGATATTGATAATAAAATAAAGGAAATCATTAAAGAGCAGGGTGATTCCTCTGTTACAAAGGCTCAACTTAAAGAGTATTATGGAGACTTTTATTTTGAAACTATGGTAGCCAGAGATAAAGCATTAGAACTCGTGAAAAAGAACGCAAAAATCAAATAGAAAAAAGCCGTCTTTAAGACGGCTTTTTTAATTTTGTCGGGCATAATATTTTATGGGAGTGATAAAGATGTGCACGGCAATAGGACTTAAAACCCACGATTTTTATTTTGGAAGAACCCTTGATAATGAATTTTCTTTCGGCGAAGAAATAACCGTAACGCCGAGAAATTTCCCCTTTCGTTTTAGGTTTACGGGTGAGATAAAAAACCACTATGCTATAATTGGTATGGCGCTGGTTAGAGATGGGTTTCCTTTGTATTTTGATGGGATGAACGAAAAGGGTTTGTGTATTGCAGGGCTTAATTTTGTTGGCAACGCTTATTACGGCGGTTGTACCCACGAGGCTTTAAATATTGCGCAGTTTGAGTTTATACCCTATATGTTAGGCAAGTGCGCAACGGTCAGCGAGGCAGAAAGGGAGATTGAAAAAATCAATATAACAAACACACCCTTTAGCGCAGAACTTCC
>JAZSDI010000009.1:0-7585 GCA_045531045.1 Acutalibacteraceae bacterium
ATGCCTCGTTGGTTAAAGCCTTACCTCACTTATGTTCTCCCAATAATAATCATTGCCATATTCCTTATAGGTATTTTAAACTTCCAGTTTGCAGATAACTTTACAATCCTTGGTTGGATTAAATCGATATTTTAAATAAAAAAGCAATCTCACCTTTTAAAGTGAGATTGCTTTTAATTTTGCGAAAATTTTATTAATACATTCCACCTGCGGCAGCAGCAGCGGCTGCAGCGGCAGCGGCGTTATCCTCAGGTCTGTCAGCAATTAGGCTTTCGGTTGTAAGCACCATTGAAGCCACGGAAGCGGCATTTTGCAATGCAGAACGGGTAACCTTTGTGGGGTCAACAATTCCAGCTTCAAGCATATCGGTGTAAACCTCTTTTGCGGCGTCAAAGCCATAATTGGGTTTGTTTTCAGAAACTATTCTATCAATAATAACCGAGCCTTCAAGACCGCAGTTGAGTGCAATTTGTCTGATAGGAGCCTCAAGGCCCTTAAGCACGATATTAACACCTGTCTTTTGGTCGCCCTCGGTCTCATCTAACAAGGTCTTAACAGCGCTGATAGCATTAATAAGTGCCACACCGCCACCTGCAACTATTCCCTCTTCAACAGCGGCTTTGGTAGCCGAAAGAGCGTCCTCTATACGAAGCTTTTTATCCTTCATTTCAATTTCGGTTGCGGCGCCAACCTTAATAACAGCAACACCGCCCGAAAGTTTTGCAAGTCTTTCTTGCAACTTTTCTCTGTCAAAATCAGAGGTTGTAACAGCAATTTCATTTTTAATCTGACCAATGCGGTCTTTAATAGCGGTAGAGTCACCTGCACCGTCAACAATAATGGTGTTTTCCTTAGAAACCTTAACCTGACGTGCTCTGCCGAGCTGAGACATATCGGTATCTTTAAGTTCAAGTCCCAATTCCTCGGAAATAACCTGACCGCCTGTTAAGATAGCAATGTCAC
Organism: Acutalibacteraceae bacterium; assembly: GCA_045531045.1. Classification (GTDB taxonomy): domain Bacteria; phylum Bacillota; class Clostridia; order Oscillospirales; family Acutalibacteraceae; genus UBA737. Next base: position 964 of record JAZSDI010000009.1, read on the forward strand.
GAAGCATTTCTTTTCTTCTGTCACCAAAACCTGGAGCCTTTACAGCAACACAGGTAAAGGTGCCTCTGAGTTTGTTTACAATAAGGGTTGAGAGTGCCTCGCCCTCAATATCCTCGGCAATAATCAAAAGCTTTTTACCCGCTTGAACCATCTGCTCAAGTACGGGCAAAATTTCTTGGATATTAGAGATTTTTTTATCGGTTATAAGAATGAAAGCATCGTCTAAAACAGCCTCCATCTTATCTGTGTCGGTTGCCATATAGGGTGTGATATAACCTCTATCAAACTGCATACCCTCAACAACCTCAGAATAGGTCTCGGCAGTCTTGGATTCCTCAACGGTTATAACACCGTCAGCGGTAACCTTGCCCATAGCATCAGCGATAAGCTGACCGATAACCTCGTCGCCCGAAGAAACGGTAGCAACACGGGCAATATCTTCGGTGCCGCTCACCTTTTTGGAGTTGTTAACAACAGTTTCAACCGCTTTATCGACAGCTAGTTTAATACCTCTTTTAACAACCATTGGGTTAGCGCCTGCGGCAACATTTTTCATACCCTCGGTAATAAGAGCCTGAGCCAAAACAGTAGCGGTGGTTGTACCGTCACCTGCAGCATCATTAGTTTTAACCGAAACCTCTTTAACGAGTTGCGCACCCATATTTTCAAACGGGTCTTCAAGCTCAATTTCTTTTGCAATGGTAACACCGTCATTTGTGATTAAAGGTGAACCGTATTTTTTATCTAATACAACATTTCTGCCTTTAGGTCCCAGTGTAACTTTAACAGCATTAGCCAACTTGTCAACACCGGTTTGTAAAGACTTGCGAGCTTCCTCGCCAAAAACAATATTTTTAGCCATTTAACATTACTCCTTATTCAACAATTGCTAAAATGTCATTAACGCTAATGATGATATATTCTTCACCATCTAATTTAATTTCAGTTCCCGAATATTTTGCGGCAATAACCTTATCGCCAACCTTAACGGTCATCTTGGCTTCCTTACCGTCAACCATACCGCCAGGACCCACTGCTACAACCTCAGCAATTTGAGGTTTCTCCTGTGCGGCAGAAGTCAATACAATTCCGCTTTTGGTTGTTTCTTCGGCTTTTGCGGCTTTAAGCACAACATTATCAGCCAAGGGTTTAATATTCATAATATATTCCTCCTACATATAAACTTTTAAATTTTATTATACACAAACACCTTTAAAAAATCAATAGTAATACTCCATTAAATTTTGTCTGAAAAAGTCATTTTTTGCATTTTAAACAAAAAAATTTTCCATAATTTAATAAATATGTTTTATATTTAAAAATATGCTAATTTCGTTGACAAAAGACCTCGTTTATGATAGAATAAGTATCGTAAATTTAATGTTCTTTGCGACTGACGGTAAGTGCAAAAAAATTGATAATTTATTTGCACATTTAAGTGGAGCTCACCACGTGGAACAAAGAACCTTTTGCCGACCGTCTGGGCCCACTAAACTGCAGTTTTTTCTGCGGTTGAGTGTGCCCTTTTTTAACTTTTTGGAGGTAGTTTATGAAAAAAGTTGGTATCATAATGGGAAGTGACAGTGACCTTCCTGTAGTTTCCAAGGCTGTTGACACTTTAAAATCCTTTGGTGTTCCCTATGAGGTTCACATTTTCTCAGCCCACAGAACACCTGTTGAGGCAAGAGATTTTAGTATAAATGCAAGATCTAATGGTTTTGGTGCGATTATCTGCGCCGCAGGTATGGCTGCCCACTTAGCAGGTGCCATTGCCGCTAACACAACCATCCCCGTTGTTGGAATTCCTATCGCATCGGGCGGTTTAGGCGGAATGGACGCTTTGCTTTCAACAGTTCAGATGCCCTCTGGTATACCCGTTGCCACAGTTGCCGTTAACGGCGCTGTAAACTCGGCTTTGCTTTGTATCCAAATGCTTAGCATTGAAGACAAAGACTTGGCCGACAAATTAGATGCTAAACGCAAGGCAGATGCTGACGCCGTTTTAGCCAAAGATGTTAATATAGCTTCCAAGCTTTAATAAATTTAAAGGAGTTTTTAAAATGGACAAGAAATTACTTTACACTGGAAAAACCAAAAATGTTTACGAGTTAGAAAACGGCAACTGCCTTCTTTTATTTAAAGACGACTGCACCGGTAAAGATGGTGTTTTCGACCCAGGCGAAAATCAGGTTGGAATTACTATTGACGGTGTTGGCGATGTTAACCTTCGTATGTCAATTTACTTCTTTGAAAAAATCAATGCTGCTGGCATTAAAACCCACTATGTAAGTGCAGACCTTGAGAACACAACAATGGAAGTTCTTCCTGCTAAGGTTTTTGGCAAAGGACTTGAGGTTATCTGCCGTTACAAAGCAGTAGGAAGCTTCATCCGCCGTTATGGTGATTACATTGAATCAGGTGCTGACCTTCCCGCTTATGTTGAAATGACATTTAAGAACGATGAAAAGGGCGATCCCCTTGTAACTAAGGATGCTCTCGTTGCTTTAGGTGTTATGACCGAAAAACAATATGACGATATGAAGAAAATGACTCAAGACATTACCAAGATTGTTGCTGACGATTTGAAAGCTAAGGGTCTTGACCTTTATGACATTAAGTTTGAGTTTGGCTACAACCCTGACGGTGATGTAATGCTTATTGACGAAATTGCTTCGGGCAATATGCGTGTATACAAGGACGGAGAGTACATTGACCCCATGACCCTCTCCAAACTTTTCTTCGCTTAATTAATATTAGACTTAATTCTAAGGCTGACGCCCCAAAAAGGTGCCGGCCTTGAGATATTTTTTAGACGCTTTTAAAAGGAGACAAATATGGGCGGATTTTTCGGTGTAGTCGGCAAAAACGACTCGGTGGCAGACGTTTTTTTCGGTACCGACTACCATTCTCATTTAGGCACTCGCCGTGGCGGTATGGCCGCTTTTGACAGTGAAATTGGACTTCAGCGTGAAATTCACAATATTCAGAATTCACCCTTTAGAACAAAGTTTGAAAATGTAATGAACGAGATGAAAGGCACCTCTGCAATCGGTTGCATAAGTGATTTTGACCCACAGCCTTTAATGTTCCGTTCAAAGCTTGGCGTTTATGCGATTTGTGTTATCGGTCGCATAAACAATTCAGAGGAATTAATCGAACGTTATTTAACAGAAAATGTCGGTCAGTTCAACACGATGACCGGTAGCAAAATCAATTCCACTGAACTTGTTGCCTGTCTTATTAATCAAAAGAGCAACTTTGCGGAGGGTATCCGTTTTGCACAGGAAAATATTGACGGCACCGCTTCCATCCTGATTTTAAAGGACGATGGCACAATTATCGCCGCCCGTGACCTTTTAGGCAGAATTCCCGTAATTATCGGCAAAAACGAAAACGGTTACTGTGTTTCCTTTGAATCCTTTGCTGTTTTTAAGGTTGGTTACGAAATCACCAGAGAGTTAGGACCCGGTGAAATTGTTGAACTCACCCCCGACAGTATGACTGTTTTAAAAGAGCCCGAAAAAGAAATGAAGATTTGTGCTTTCCTTTGGAGTTATTTTGGTTATCCAAACTCTTCTTACGAAGGCGTTAATGTTGAGGTTATGCGTTACCGCAACGGTGCTATTATGGCACGAAACGATAAATACGACGGATTTGCCGGTGATATTGACTATATCGTAGGAGTTCCCGATTCGGGCACTCCCCACGCTATTGGTTATTCTAACGAAAGCGGAACACCCTTTGCACGTGCATTTATAAAATACACACCAACTTGGGCAAGAAGTTTCACCCCCGTTAACCAAAGTGAAAGAAAAAGAGTAGCCACAATGAAACAAATCCCCGTTCACGACCTTATCATTGATAAGAATTTACTTTTTGTGGACGATTCTATTGTTAGAGGAACACAACTTGCAGGTACCGTTAAGTTCCTTTATGACAACGGTGCTAAATCGGTGCATATGAGGTCGGCTTGTCCCCCGATTATGTACGGTTGCAAATATTTAAACTTCTCACGCTCGACCAGTGAAATGGACCTTATAGCAAGGCGTGTGATTTTGGAGCTTGAGGGAGAAGAAGGTTTTAAACACGTTGAAGAATACAGCGATGGCTCTACTGAGAGAGGAAAATCTTTAAGAAAAGCCATTTGCGATAAATTCAGTTTTTCCTCACTTGATTTCCAATCTCTCAAGGGCGTTATTGAAGCTATTGGTCTTCCCGAAGATAAACTTTGTACTTACTGTTGGAACGGTAAGGGTTAAAAATAAAAGTAAAGGAATAAAAAATTATGCATAACAATTCTAAATCCGAAAGCTACGCTGCAGCAGGCGTTGATATTACTGCCGGTTACAAGGCGGTTGAACTTATGAAAAAACACATCGCAAGAACCAAGAACGAGGGTTGTCTTGATGATGTTGGCGGTTTTGGCGGTTGCTTTGGTTTGCCCATTGCAGGAATGGAAGAACCCGTTTTGGTTAGCGGCACTGACGGTTGCGGCACCAAGGTTAAATTAGCTATTTTACTCGATAAGCACGACACCATCGGTATTGACGCTGTTGCTATGTGCGTTAACGACATTATCTGTGTTGGTGCAAAGCCTTTATTCTTCCTTGACTATATTGCTTGTGGAAAGAATATCCCCGAAAAAATTGCCGAAATCGTAAGCGGTGTGGCTGAGGGTTGCGTTCAGTCAGGTGCGGCTTTAATCGGCGGCGAAACCGCTGAGCATCCCGGTATGATGCCTATTGACGATTATGACCTTGCAGGTTTTGCTGTTGGTATTGTTGACAAGAAAAAGATTATTGACAACACCACTATGGAAGAGGGCGATGTTGTTATTGCTCTTCCCTCAAGCGGTGTTCACTCAAACGGTTTCTCTCTTGTTCGCAAGGTTTTCGATGTTGAAAACTGCGACCTTACCTCTCCTGTTGAGGCTTTAGGCGGAAAATCTTTGGGCGAAACACTCCTTGCCCCCACAAAGATTTATGTTAAACCTATTTTAGCATTGCTTGACAATGTTAAGGTTCGTGCTATTTCTCACATCACAGGCGGCGGTTTCTATGAGAATATTCCGAGAAGTATTCCCGACGGTTTCGGCGCTAAGATTGATAAATCCGCCGTTAAAATTCTCCCCATCTTTGATTTAATTGCAAAAACCGGCGACATTAGTGAAAGAGATATGTTTAACACCTTTAATATGGGCGTTGGCATGAGCATTGTTGTAGCAAAGGCCGATGCTGACAAGGCTTTGGAAATTCTCAAAGCACAGGGTGAAGAGCCTTACATAATCGGTGAAATTATTAAATCCGACGATAAGGTGATTTTATAATGAAAGCAAATATTTCTGTTTTGGTGTCAGGTGGTGGCACCAATTTACAGGCTTTAATCGATGCACAAAAAAGCGGAATTATAACAAGCGGTGAAATTAATCTTGTTATTTCCAATAATCCTAATGCTTACGCTTTGGAACGTGCAAAGACAAGCGGCATTAAAATCGCTGTTTGCAACAAAAAAGAATTGGGTGACATTTTTGAAGACGAACTCATTAAGATTTTAGATGAAAACAAAACCGACATTATTGTTTTGGCAGGTTTTATGTGTATTTTAAGTGAGCGATTCACAACAAAATATGCTGACCGCATAATCAATGTTCACCCCTCCCTTATCCCCTCTTTTTGCGGAAAAGGTTTCTACGGACTCCGTGTTCACGAGGAAGCCTTGAAGTATGGCGTTAAGGTTACGGGTGCTACGGTTCATTTTGTTAACGAAATTCCCGACGGCGGAAAAATTATAATGCAAAAAGCGGTTGAGATTAAAGACGGCGATACTCCCGAAATTCTTCAAAAAAGAGTTATGGAAGAGGCCGAGTGGAAAATCTTGCCCCTATCTTTAGAAAAAGTTTGCAAAAAAATTATAAATGCAGGTGAATAAAATGGCTTTATATGATTTAAAAACACTTTTATCAGAAAACTCCTATCCCGGCAGAGGTATTGTTGTTGGTAAATCAGCTGACGGCAAAAACGCAATGATTGCCTATTTCATTATGGGCAGAAGTGAAAACAGCCGTAACAGAATTTTTGAGCGTTTTGAGGGCGGTATGAGAACAAAAGCTTTTGACGAGTCAAAGCTTTCTGACCCCTCACTCATTATCTATAACCCCTATTTAAAATTAGATGATACCGATATTATCACTAACGGCGACCAGACAAATACCATTTATGACTTCCTTAAAGAGGGCAACACCTTTGAGGATGCTCTTTACACCCGTGAATTTGAGCCTGACGCTCCTAACTTCACACCTCGTATTTCGGGTGCTTTGTATTACGGCTTCAACAAAAATATGTTTACCTATAAGCTCTCGATTTTGAAGAGTGCAAACGGCAGACCCGAGGCTTGTAACCGTTATTTCTATAACTATGTTCCCGAAGACGGAATTGGTCATTTTATCCACACCTATAAATGCGATGGCAACCCCATTCCAAGTTTTTACGGTGAGCCTGAAGAGGTTGCACTTCCCAACACCGCTGAGGAATTAGCAGACTTGTGTTGGAACAATTTAAATGAGGACAACAAGGTTTCTCTCTTTGTTCGTGCTATTCCTCTTGATGGCAGTGAGCCCACCGAA
>JAZSDI010000020.1:0-15682 GCA_045531045.1 Acutalibacteraceae bacterium
TACTTGGTATTACTTCAATCAAAGTGGCGCAATGCTAACGGGTTGGGTGCTTGACGGAGTATGGTATTATTTAGCTGACAATGGCGCAATGCTTACCGGTTGGCAGAATTTGGGTGGCACTTGGTACTACTTTAACCAAAGTGGCGCAATGCAGACCGGCTGGTTACTTGACGGTGTTTGGTACTATTTAGCCGACAATGGTGCTATGGTTGACGGTTGGCAGTACATAGGTTCAAGTTGGTATTATTTCAGTGGTGGCGCAATGCAAACCGGTTGGTTAAATCTTAGCGGCACTTGGTATTATCTGACAGATGGTGGAAGTATGGTGACCGGTTGGCAATATATCGGCTCTAATTGGTATTATTTCCATAGTGGTGGCAATATGGCAACAGGTTGGTTATTGCTCGGCAACACTTGGTATTATCTAGCCGAAGGCGGAAATATGTTGACCGACTGGCAATATATTGGTGGCACTTGGTATTATTTTAACTCAAGCGGTGCTTGGGTAGGATAAAATTAAAAGCAGATGCAATTTTGCATCTGCTTTTTTCTATTCTGAACACATTTTACAGGGCTTGTAACCTGCGTTTTGACATTCTTCAAGGGTTTTGAAATAAACCTTGTTTTCCTCTTTTGTCTTTTTGACAGAGGAGCAACTAAGCTTGTGATAAATCTTGCTGTTTTTGTTGCCACAAAAGGCATAAACATTGTTTTCATCTCCGTGTGCCACCGAGGTGTTACTGCCTAAAATGGTTTGGGGCATACCGTCTTGCGAGTCTTGATTATCAATAATTTCGTCTAAGTTTTGATATGTACTTGCAGTTTTGCCCTTTGCGGCCCAGATGGTAATCGGTTTTCTTTCGGTATTATCCTCGGGGAAGAAAAATAAAATCGCCGCAAGTAACAAAAGAGCAAGAGTAGGGAGTAAAATAAGCAAAAAAGTCTTTTTCATTACATGTCCTTGAGTTTTTTATTTAATTATATAACCACAGATTATTTTGTCAATACTTATGGTATGGCAAATATCCCCAAAGATGGGGGATTGAAGGAAAAAACGGCAAATAAAATTGCCATTAAAACTATTGGAAATAAGCAAATAAATATATTTGGATTCGCCTTTAAATTTTTGAGTAAAATTCTTTGTGTAAAAAGTGTGATTATAACCGAAAGATAATAGATGGCAATATTTAAAAAGTCAATATTTTTACCGATTACGCCTTTATAGGTGTAGAACAAAAGGATGATTGATGCTAAACCCACAAAAATTGAGATAACCGACGAGCAGATATAATTTTTAGGTTTGTTTTGCAATAAAAAATATTCTACTGTGAAAAATATTAAGGCGGGGTAGAAAAGCAGTTTTAAATGCTCCCAAGTGCTTTCGTTTACAGGAAAAAACATGCCAATGACAGCAATTTTTCCGCTTAATTCATATAGAAAATGACCTATTGTTCCTAAAATACTAATGATAAAAAAAGCCCAGATATTCCTTTTTGCTTTCAAATAAAACACCTCTTTAAAATATTATTAGTGTGATATATGTGGTTATTCTTAATTTACTTGACAAAAAGGTCTATAAATAGTAAAATTTACTATAAATTGGTATATTATATTTAATTTTGCGAATGGAGAATTAATATGAAATATGAAGTCTTAAAATTGTTGGCAAGAAATGCCCGTTATACACACGAAGAAATTGCAGTTATGCTTGATACAACCGAAGAAAATGTTACAAAAATTATTGCTGAACTTGAAAAGGACGGTCTTTTAAAAGGCTACAAGGCTATTGTAGACTGGGAGAAGACCGAGGAAGCTTATGTTTCGGCTATTATTGAACTTAATGTTGTTCCCAAGGCAGGTCTTGGTTTTGAAGAGGTTGCAGAAAAAATTATGAAATACCCTCAGGTTGAGTCGGTTTACTTAATGTCTGGCGTTTATGACCTTAATGTTGTTGTTAAGGGCAAAACCTTACAGGATATTGCTTGGTTTGTTGCTCGTGAGCTTTCAACTATTGATTCCGTAACTTCCACCACCACACATTTTGTAATGCGTCGTTACAAGGAAATGGATGTTGAGCTTGTGAGTGACAAGGATGATGATAGGGGACAGTTATGGGTTTAATAGATTATTCAAAGGTTATCAACAAAACGGTTGAAGAGATAAAGCCCTCGGGTATTCGCCGCTTTTTTGATATTGCCGCTTCAATGGAGGATGTTATCTCCTTAGGTGTTGGCGAACCCGATTTTAACACCCCTTGGCAGGTTAGAAAAGCCGGTATAAACTCTCTTGAAAAAGGCAAGACCAAGTATACCTCTAACAAGGGTAATGATAAATTAATTGCCGAAATTTCAAAATATATGTCTCGCAAGTATGGTGTTGACTATATTGACAGTGATATTTTTGTAACCGTTGGTGGCAGCGAGGCTATTGACGCTTGTATTCGTGCGGTCGTAGAGTCGGGAGACGAGGTTATTATCCCTCAACCCAGTTATGTTTGCTATGAGCCTATAACCCGTCTTGCAGGCGGTGTTCCTGTTATAATTAACACACAAGCCGAAAACGATTTTAAGGTTACGCCCGAAGAACTTAAAAACACAATTTCTGATAAAACAAAACTTTTGATTTTGCCTTATCCTTGCAACCCCACGGGCGCTATTATGGAAAAAGAAGATATTGAAAAGCTTTATGAGGTTTTAAAGGATACCAACATTTTGGTTTTATCCGACGAAATTTATTCCGAGCTTACCTTTAACGGCAAAGCACACTGTTCTCCTGCATCGATTGACGGTATGAAGGAAAGAACGGTTGTTGTAAACGGTTTTTCCAAGGCTTTTTCAATGACAGGTTGGCGTTTGGGGTTTGCTTGCGGACCTAAAGAGATTATTGCACCCATGCTTAAAATTCATCAGTATGCAATAATGTGTGCTCCCACAACCTCGCAATATGCCGCTATCGAGGCTTTGCGTTCTTGTGATGAAGATGTTAAGTATATGGTCGATGAATACACCCGCCGCCGCAGACTTGTTGTTAACGGATTTAACAAAATCGGTCTTACTTGCCGTGAGCCTAAGGGTGCTTTTTACGCTTTCCCGTCTATTAAAAGCACAGGACTTTCCAGTGAAGAATTTTGCGAAAAACTTTTAGACAGCAAAAAGGTGGCTGTTGTTCCTGGTAACGCTTTTGGTGATAGCGGTGAAGGCTTTGTCCGTGTGTCATATTGCTATTCGGTAGAGCATCTTAAAGAAGCTTTAAAGAGAATTGAAGAATTCCTAAAAGAGTTATAATAATTTCAAAAGCAAAGGGTGCTCTTGCCCTTTGCTTTAATTTTCTTTTTTGAAAGCAAGGTGAATTAAGTGTCAGAAAAATGCGAAATTTTAGCCCCTGTCGGCTCCTTAGAAATGCTTGAAAGCGCTGTAAGATGTGGTGCCGATGCGGTATATCTTGGCGCAAAAGAGTTTTCAGCAAGACAAAATGCCGAAAACTTTTCTTTAGAAGAACTTAAAAATGCAATAGATTTTTGCCATATCCGTAATGTTAAGGTTTATTTGACACTTAATATCCTTATTAAAGAAAGCGAGTTTGAAAGCGCTTTCGAATTGGCACAAGCAGCCTATAATCTTGGTATTGATGCTGTAATCATTGAGGATTTGGGACTGGCTCAGATTTTAAGAGAAAAAATCCCCGAGCTTTCACTTCACGCATCAACCCAAATGTCAGTTCACACTCCCGCGGCTTTGACTATTTTAAAAGAAATGGGCTTTAAGCGTGTTGTTGTGGCAAGAGAATTGTCGAAGACTGGACTCACTGCAATTTGCAAAAAAGCAAAGGAATTAGATATCGAAATAGAGGCTTTTGTTCACGGTGCGCTTTGTATGTCGGTTTCGGGTCAATGCCAACTTTCTGCTTTTTTGGGTGCGAGAAGCGGCAACCGTGGACTTTGTGCCGGTCCTTGCCGTCTGCCTTTTAAAGCAGAAAAGGGAACGGGCTATGATTTAAGTCTCAAAGATTTATCCCTTTTAGACCGACTTTACGAACTCAAGGAAATTGGTGTTAAATCCTTTAAAATTGAGGGCAGAATGAAACGCCCCGAATATGTTGCCGCCGCAGTTACTTGTGCAAGACAAGGACTGGACTGTGGCTTTATTGATTTAGAACTTGCTGAAACACTTAAAAATGTGTTTTCACGCCAAGGCTTTACGAGTGGGTATTTTGACAATAAACTCGGTCGTGATATGTTCGGTATCAGAACAAAGGATGATGTTGTTTCTGCAAACTCCGCTTTTCCTTTGCTTCACGAATTATATCGAAACGAGCGAAAGAGCGTGGCATTAAATATTAATGCCGAAATTAATGAAAATAAACCAATTTGTGTTATCTTTTCAGATGGGAAAAATGAGGTTAGTGTTTTTGGTGAAATACCTCAAAAATCAATTAACAAACCAACGAGTAGGGAAGATATAATTAAAAATCTGACCAAACTTGGTAACACACCGTATTTTGCCGATAAAACCGAAGTTTTGCTTGAAAACGGTCTTTTTGTTTCGGCTAAAACGATTAACGATTTAAGGCGACAGGCGGTAGATAAACTCGACTTTTTAAGAAGCAAGGTTGATGTGCCTTTTAATGACGAAAAAATTGAGGTCGCAGATTATATTAGCGAGTCTAAAGACACTAAAATCATCTGCCGTTTTGAAAACGAGGAACAAATTCCAAGTGATTTAAGCGGAGTTTCAGCCTTGATTTTTCCCTTGGAAAATGATTTTAATTTAAACTTAGAGGGCGTAACAAAAATTGTTGATATCCCACGAGGAATTTTAAGCGAGGAAGCAATCGCAAAAAGACTTAAAACCTTCAAAGATAAAGGCTTTGAAATTGCCCTTTGCGGAAATTTAAGCGCAGTTGAAATTGCAAAACGCCAGGGATTTAAAATTATGGCGGATTCGGGGCTAAATATTTTTAACAGTTTTAGTCTTGAAAAAGCAAAAGAATTAGGCTGTGTTGCCGCAACGCTTTCCTATGAACTTAGTCTAAACGAGTCTAAATTTAATTCTGATATACCAAAGGGTATTGTTTCTTACGGCAAGTTGCCATTAATGCTTTTCAAAAATTGTCCTTTGAAAAACGGGCACTCTTGTGAAAAGTGTGATAAAAAAGGCTATTTGACGGATAGATTAGGAATTAAATTCCCCGTCAGATGCCGTATGGGTTACAGCGAGATGCTAAACTCTGTTCCGATTTGGTTGGCAGATAAACAAAAAGACTTTGGGATCTTCGATTATCAGGTGCTTTATTTTACAGATGAATCTTTGCAAAAGGTAGAAGAAATCATCACGGCATACAAAGAGGAAAAAGTGGCTGATGTTAAATATACAAGGGGATTATATTTAAAGGGAACTATATGATTTCGGTTGATATTTAAAACCTTTTTCAGTATAATAGAATATATATTTCTTTTAGGAGGAATTATCTTGGATTATAAACAGTTTTTTGAACAAATAAGAGGCAAAAAAATTGCAATGTGCGGTATTGGTGTCAGCAATACTCCGCTTATTATGAACTTTCTTAAAATGGGTGCAAAGGTTTACGCTTGTGACCGCAGAACAAGAGAACTGATTGGCGAAACCGCAAATGAAATAGAAAAAGCAGGTGCCGAGCTTCGCTTGGGCGAGGGTTACCTTGATAATTTAGAGGTTGATATTATTTTCCGCACCCCTGGTATGAACTGGAATTTACCCGAGCTTGACAAGGCGAGAAAAAAGGGAATTGCAGTTACAAGTGAAATGGAAGTTTTCTTCGATTTGTGCCCTGCAACAATTTTTGCAGTAACCGGCTCTGACGGTAAGACCACCACAACAACCCTTATTGCTAAAATGCTTGAGGCAGAGGGCAAAAATGTATTTGTTGGCGGTAATATCGGCAAACCCTTGCTTCCTGAAATTGAAAATATCACAAAAGATGATTTTGTTGTTGTTGAACTGTCTTCTTTCCAACTTATCTCAATGCGTAAAAGTCCCGATGTTGCTGTTGTTACCAATGTGGCACCAAACCACCTTGATGTTCACCGTGATATGGACGAATATGTTGAGGCTAAGAAAAATGTTATTCTTCACCAAAACGCCTTTTCAAGAACTGTTTTAAACCGTGATAACGAGATTACCGAAAGTTTTCGCAAGGATGTCAGAGGTCAGTCTTTAGGCTTTAGTATGCAGCGCCAGTTGAATAACGGTGCTTGGGTAAATGACGAAGGCGTTCTTTGTATGTCTTACAGAGGAATGGATTTGCCAATTATTAACAAAAAAGAAATCGCAATCTTGGGCGAACACAATGTTGAAAACTATCTTTCGGCTATTGCTGCTGTTTGGGGTTATGTCGGTGTTGATGCAATTAAAAAGGTAGCTCGTGAATTTGGCGGCGTTGAGCATAGAATTGAATTTGTCCGTAATGTAAACGGCGTTAAATACTATAACGATTCTATTGCATCAAGCCCCACAAGAACTATTGCTTGTCTTAAGGCCTTTGACCAAAAAATTCACCTTATTGCAGGTGGTTATGATAAGCATATTCCATTTGAACCATTGGCACCTTATGTTATTGAAAAGGTTGAGAAGCTTTATCTTTGCGGAAATACAGCCGAAAAGATAGAGTCAGCCGTTAAAAACGATAAGAACTATAATGGCAGTCCCGAAATTATAATGGTTAAGGACATTGCCGAAGCCCTTGAAATAGCGCAAGGTTATGTTAAGACAGGGGATATTGTAGCGCTTAGCCCTGCTTGTGCGAGTTTCGATTCGTTCCCGAATTTTGTTGCCCGTGGCAACTATTTTAAGGAGTTAGTAAACAAACTGTGATAGATTTAAAAAACAAACTTTTCGCACTCTCAAGTGCTGATGGTATCGGCAATATAGCTGATGCTTCTAATTTGGCTTTTGATATGTTATCAAAATATTGCACTTGCGAGAAAACTGACAATTTAACAGTTATCGGTTTTTTAAAGGGTGAGAGTGATTATACCCTTATGCTTGATGCTCATATCGACCAAATCGGTATGGTTGTGACCGATGTTGATGATAACGGATTTTTAACTGTGAAAAATGCGGGTGGAATTGATATTCGTTCTTTGCCGTCTCGCAGAGTAACTGTTCACGGAAAAGAAAAAATCACTGCAGTATTCTGCAGTACTCCGCCTCACTTGGCTTCGGGCGAGAAAACCTATGACAATATAACTGATATTAAACTTGATACCTCTTTGGGTAAAAAGGCAAAAGATATTGTATCTATTGGGGATTATGTTACTTTTTCAAATACTCCCAAAGAACTCATTAATGACCGAGTTTGCGGAAGGTCCTTTGATGACCGTGCGGCAGTTGCTTGTTTGATTGCTGTGGCTGAGTTTTTGTCCTCTAAAAAACTTCCCATAAATGTGGCTTTTGTTTTGAGTGATGGGGAAGAATTAGGTCTTCGTGGTATTCGTACAGCATCTTTTAAGGTTAACCCCGATGAAGCGGTTGCCGTTGATGTTTCTTTCGGCGACGGTATTGGCATCAGCTCTGAGGAGTGCAGTCCTTTAGGTAGTGGCGCTATGATTGGTGTTTCTCCCACTCTCGACAGCAAAATTTCTAAAAAATTAGTTTCTTTGTGTGAGAACAAAAATATACCTTATACAAGTGAGGTTATGGGGTCGAAAACCGGCACTAATGCTGATATGATTTCCGTAAACCGTGAGGGTGTTAAAACAGGCCTTGTTTCTATTCCTTTGAGAAATATGCACACAGATGTTGAAATTGCAGATTTAAAGGATTTAAAAGCGGTTTGCGATTTGCTTTGTGAGTATGTGCTTTCGGGAGGTGTTAAGGATGTTTGATATTTTAAAGAATCTTTGCAACCTTGATGCCACCTCGGGCGATGAAACCACTGTCAGAGAGTTTATTATTAATGAGATTAAAAATTTTTGCGAATTTAAGGTTGATAATCTCGGCAATATAATTGCTTTTAAAAAGGGTAAATCAAGGTCGGCTAATAGTCTTATGCTTGACGCTCATATGGACGAGGTTGGACTAATTATTACTTCGGTTACAAGTGACGGATTTTTAAAATTCAAAACGGTTGGTGGCATTGATGTTTCGGCTTTAATGTTCAGAAGTGTGAAAATAAACGGCACTATTAACGGTGTTATTTGCGGAAAGCCTATTCACCTGACCGATGGCGATGAACGAAAAAAACTGCCTAAAACAGACAGTCTTTATATTGATATCGGCGCTACCTCAAAAGAGGACGCTTTGCAGCATATTTCTCTCGGTGACAGAGCAGTTTTATGCGGTGATTTTGAAGAAAATGATAATAATGTTATTTCAAAAGCACTTGATGACCGTGTTGGTTGCGCCGTTTTGATTAAACTTATTAAAGAGTTTGATGAATACGATTTTTATGCCTCTTTCTCGGTGCAAGAGGAGGTAGGTCTTAGAGGCGCCAAGGTTTCGGCTTATGCTATAAACCCCGACAGCGCCATCGTTTTAGAGTCTACTACCGCATCTGATATTGCGGGTGTGGCTGATTCAGACAAGGTTTGCAAATTGGGAGAGGGTGTAGCGGTTTCCTTTATGGACTCGGCTACTGTTTATGATAGAGAATATTACAATTTCGCATTGTCAAGCGGTTTAAAGTGTCAACCAAAAACTGCGGTTGCGGGTGGTAATAACTCAGGTGCGATACATTTAAGCCGTGAGGGAGTAAGAACTATTGCTCTTTCTCTTCCTTGCCGTTATATTCACTCGTCTTCTTCTGTGGCAAACATGGAAGATATTGAAAGTATGTATAACCTTGCAGAATATATGATTTTGAGTATTTGCGGTGGGAAAGTATAATGATTTCCAAAGTAAAACAAATACCCGATTTTAATGTTTTGTCGGCTTCTTTCATTAAAATCAAATGTTTATACGATTCCTATAAAAACGACGATAAGGTTATGTTTTTTACCTGTGACGGTGATAAGTGTGTTATATCGCTGACTGACGGAAATATGATAATTTACAATATCTCTGCCGATTTTGAGGAACTTAGAGAGTTTGTGGATTTTATTAACCCCGCCTGTGTTTTTAGTGAATATGAAACACTTTGTGCTATCGGCAGAAAACCCAAAGAGAGAATTAACATTCTTCACAGAAAAGCCGATATAGAGGGCGAAACAAAGTCGGACAACCTTAACAGTAAAGAAATTTATCATTTGCTTGATGTTGACGGTTTGTCCTTGCCCGAATATCCTTATTTTGCGGTTGATTATTGCCACCGTTTAAACAACGGAAACGCAAAGTATTTTGCAATTAAGGATAAATGCTGTGCAGTAAGTTTTAATACCTCGGATTATGCAATTATGAACGGTATTGCAAGTCACCAAAAGGGTATGGGAAGCGTGGCGCTTAAAGGGATTTTACAAAAAAATTACGGCAGTGATTTTCTCGTTTGTTGTAGGGATTCAGTGCTTGGATTTTATCAAAAAAACGGATTTTGCCATATTGGATTTGGCGGTTATTGGGTGAAAGAAAATGTATGAGAATAAGTTTTTCAATATTGATGAGCGACTTTTAAAGTTAGATAAAAAGGCATTGGAGTTGTCAAAGCAAGAGTTTGAAAAAATAGATAACATAACAGAATATAATCAGTTAAAGGTTTTAAAGGCTTTTATTGATAACGGAGTTAGCGAGTCTTCCTTTGCAGGTTCTACAGGTTACGGTTATGACGATAGAGGCCGTGAGGTTTTAGAACGGGTTATGGCTGACTGTATGGGTGCTGAGGATTCTTTAATCCGCCATAATTTTGTGTCGGGAACACATACTTTAACGGTTGCTTTGTTTGGAGTTTTAAGACCTGGTGACAAGGTGATTTGTTTGACAGGCAGACCTTATGATACCATTACAGGCGTTTTCGGTATTGACGAAAAGACCGACGGCTCTTTGGCAGATTTTGGCGTAGAATACGGTCAGGTTGACTTAAATGAAGAGGGAAGACCTGACATTGAAAACATAAAATCTGTACTATCACATGAAAAACCAAAAATGGCTTATATTCAGCGTTCACGAGGATATTCAACAAGACCGAGTCTTACCATTGCTGATATTAAGGAAATAATTGACGCTGTAAAAGAGGCATCACCCGAAAGTGTTATTATGGTCGATAACTGCTATGGTGAATTTGTGGAAAAACAGGAGCCTTGTGAAATTGGTGCAGATATAATTGCGGGTTCACTTATCAAAAACCCAGGCGGCGGTATTGCCCCCACAGGCGGATATATTGCAGGTCGCAAGGATTTGATTGAGAAATGCGCTTACCGTTTGACCTGTGCGGGTGTTGGCAGAGAGGTTGGAGCAACCCTCGGTCATTCAAGAGAACTTTATATGGGTCTTTTTGCGGCACCCCATGTTGTTGGCGAGGCTTTGAAGACCGCAGTTTACACCTCGGCTTTGTTTGAACTTTTAGGCTTTAGTGTGTCTCCAAAACCTCAAGAAATCAGAGGGGACATTATTCAGTGCGTAACATTGGGAACTGCAGAGGGTCTTGTGGCATTCTGTCAAGGTATGCAGTCGGGTGCGCCAGTTGATGCTTATGTTACCCCTGAGCCTTGGGATATGCCGGGTTACACCGACCCTGTTATTATGGCGGCGGGAGCTTTTACCTTGGGTGCCTCTATCGAACTTTCGGCTGACGGACCTATCAGACCGCCCTATGCTGCTTGGATGCAAGGCGGACTCAATTTCCACAGCGCAAAAGCGGGTGTGCTTTTAGCAGCGCAAAAGATGTTAGAGAAAAATGCTTTGGGAGAATTATAATGGAACAACTATTTGAGGGTAAGGTTTTCGAAGTTTTACCAATTACAAACGGTATAATATTTTCCTATTACAGTGGCGAAAAGGAAGATGGCACAGTCCAGGTGTCTTATAAAATGATTTCCTTTGAAAATCGCCGTATTACTGATGTTGCCAAGAATATTTATATGGTAACTAAGTTTGGAAACGGATACAAGGCGGTTGAAAAGCTTTGCGAGAATTATATTACAGTTAAATCTCTGCTTCTGCCAGGTGGTAATTTCTTTATTCTTCATAATGACGGTACCGCTCAATTAGTCGGCTCTGACGGTGAGCCGATTTGGACGGGTATTTTAACATACAGAGGTTTTGTCCCGACTGATATTATTCTTTTTGGTGACGGTCTCTGGGCTTGTTATGAAGAAGCAAATATTATTCTGAAATTCAGTTTAACCAATATGAAGCAAGAACTAAGGATTGGTGGTAAGGAGTCTCCTTTTGAAGGACCTTGCGATTTATTCGACGAGAACGGCACCCTTATAATTTGCAATAAAGCTTCCTCAAAAATTCAAAAAATAGATTTGAATACTTATAATATTACCGAGACACAAACATTTGAAGAGCCGTTATATCAATATGTCAGCGTAAATGGTTATAAGTTTGTGTCTTTAGAATCGGGACTGTATGTTTTATAAAAAGAGCAGAGAAATCTGCTCTTTTTGCTTGACAAATTATTCTACACCGTGTAGAATAAAATTGTACTACAACTTGTAGAATGGAGATGGAGTAATGAAAGATTTAAGACTTGGCGAAATTGAAGCGAGATTTGCTGAAATAATTTGGAAAAACGAGCCTTTGAGTTCGGCTGAGCTTGCGATTTTCGGTGAAAAGGAATTGGGTTGGAAAAAGACCACCTGTTATACAGTTTTAAAAAGACTTTGCGAGAAGGGAATTTTTCAAAATTCTAACGGCAAAGTAACCTCCCTTATAAAAAAAGAGGAATATTTTGCTTTAAAAAGTGAGAAATTTGTTGAAGAGTCTTTTGGTGGCTCATTACCTGCTTTTTTAACAGCCTTTACAAGAGGTAAGGCATTATCGCAAGAGGAGATTAATGAAATCAGAAAAATCATTTCCGAATATGAGGAGGTGTGATAATGAGTGCATTGTTTTTGAAAATATTTGATATGAGTATCACAGCCAGTTGGCTTGTGTTGGCGGTGATAATACTTAGACCGTTGCTTACAAAGGCACCTAAATGGATTAGAGGAATTTTATGGAGTTTTGTGGGTTTACGCCTTGTTTTTCCTTTCTCAATTGAGAGCATTTTCAGTATGATGCCGAGATTTAATTCGTCATCGGTCACATTGTATGAAACAAAAACCGAAGCAGTTGTTTTAGATGTTCCCGCATTTAATCAAGCGGTGGAATCGTTAGTAACTAATCCGAGCGACAGTGTTGACCCAATGCAAATTTTAATATTTGTATTGTCTATTGTTTGGGTTATTGGCATTATTTTGATGCTTTCTTATATGACTGTAACTTATCTTTTAATTAAGAGAAAGGTTAAGGAAGCGGTTTTGTTAAAGGATAATATTTGGGTTAGCGATAAAATTGCGACACCCTTTATTTTGGGAGTTATGAAACCTAAAATTTATTTGCCTACCTCAATGAATACCACCGATACCGAGTATGTAATAGCACACGAAAAAGCACACATTAAGCGACTTGACCATTTGTGGAAACCTTTTGCATTTTTGCTTCTTTGTGTATATTGGTTTAATCCGCTTTTATGGGTGGCTTATGCTTTACTCTGCAAAGATATTGAACTCGCTTGTGATGAAAAAGTTATAAATAATTTAGGCACACAAATTAAAAAACCTTATTGCGAGGCACTTGTTAATTGCAGTATAACCAGAAAGTCAATATCTGCTTGTCCTTTGGCATTTGGAGAAAACGGTGTTAAGTCACGAATTAAATCGGTTTTAGCCTTCAAAAAAGCGGGGATAGTCATAACTGCTTTGTCTCTTAGTCTTGCAATAATTGTTGCTATTGGTTTTTTAACAAACCCCGAAACCGAGGAAAAACCGAGCGAGGATTCTAATGTTTCTCAAAGCCAAAATACACAAAATCTTTCTTTTGAAACCAATAATAACGTTCGTATATCTGCTAACAGTTTCGGATTTAGCGATGGAAAACCTTATATTTCCATAACACTAAAAAATAATGGTGACCAAAATGTTGTTCTTTACGGTCAGGATTTTTATATCTTAGACGGTGATAAAGTAGTTGAACCAAATGGCACAGTCTTTTATGATTTATTGCAATTTATGCTTAAATCGGGCGAAAGCGATGTTATGAGTCTTGATTTGCAGGATTATACCTTAAAGGAAAACAAAGTATACCGCCTTGTTAAGAATTATAAAATTGAAGGAAGAGATAAAACTTACGGTGCATTTATTGATTTCAAAATTGATAATAAAGATATAAATGGTATTCTTTTACAAAGTGATTTAGCATATTGGGAACATGAGGAATATAATGAAAACTGGGAACTTAATGCCAACGTATATCTTCTAAGTAATGATAATATTCTTTATTCTAACCGATATAACAATAAAGAACATATTATTAGTAATTGGTATGAGGTGGCAAAACTTGAGAAATTTAAGATAACCAAAAAACATTTTAAAGGTGTCTCAAACGGCAAATGGTTTGTTAACGGTGAATCGGTCGATTGCTTGATTGCTGAGAATGAAACCGCTTATAAGTTTGGCGAAGATAACAACGGAAACTTCACTTACATTCTAAAGCAAAAAAACGGCGATTGCTTTTTTGTTGAAGGTTGGGCAGGTGTCGGAGGTTTGTATCGAATTGTTAAGATGAATAATGCAATCAGTGAGCCGTTGGCAGTGGAGAAGGTTTCCCTTACAACTATACCCTCAAAGTCAGGGGAGGAGAAAACCAAAAATATTGAAGGCATTTCGCAGATTTCCAAATATTTAAAAGGTGATCACTGGACAGAAAAAAGTGAGGGAGAGTGGGTTAAATTTAATCCTTCAAGACCCAGTAAATACTATCTTATAGTGCGTTTTTCAAATGATTCATATATGAATATAAATTTATATTTTTCGAATAAAGAAGATATTGCTTACGCTTCGATTTTCAGAGGCAAAGGTGAGGTAGTGCATTATTCTTCGCTTTCTAAAGAAGACTATACAAGGGTGATTTTGTCAGACGGATTAAGAAATTTTATTGTTGATAATATTTTGCAATAAAAAACAGGCAAGGTTTTTACACCTTGCCTGTTAAACTTTTTTTATTATTTTGAAACTGTTTCTAAAAGAGCAGCAAATTCGTTACTTGCGTTTTCGTTTTCTAATGTGCTGTTTGAAATTTTGCCTTTTGTATTCTCAAGAGACTCGATAAGTGCTGAAATTTCGTCATTAAAGTTCTTAGCTGTTTCGTTAATCGAATCACGCAAACTGTTAAGAGCAACATGGGTTTCCTCGATAGCAGAAACGTTTTTGTTGATTTCGCTTTCAGCTAACTTTGAACTTTCTTCAGCATTAGACATAATTGTCTTTGCATTAGTGTTAGCAACAAGATAAAGTTTACCGATATTTTCGCTTAATCTTTCCATCTCGGCTTTCTTAGCGTTAAACTCATCAAGTTTCACATTTAATTCGCGGTTTTCGGCGTTGAGTTTTTCTTCGTTCTCAACTAAAGCGTTAATCTTTTCCTCTAAAGCAGAAATATCATCTTTAAAATTTTGCTCTTTATCTTTGAAATTGTTATGTAGCTTCTTGATATATTCAATTACATCGTCTTGGTTGTAACCAAAAAGACTTTTTCTGAATCCTATAGCCATTTTAAAATTCCTCCAAATCGGATATACAATTTCATATTAGCAAAAATCTTTAAATAAATCAAGATTTTTTTAAAATTTGGGTTTTTATTCGTAAATTTGCATAATTTATGTCTGTATTAGATATTAAAAGTAGAGTTTTTTGAAAAAAATGGATTTTTTCTAAAAAAAACACTTTATTTTTTTTTGTAAAACTGTTATAATGTTACGGATACCTGTGAAAGTGGGTACTATTATGTTAACAATGGAGTTTTCCATAATAAAATTCAGGAGGTTGACTTAAATGAGTCACAAGTATGTTTACCTTTTCTCAGAAGGCGACGCAAGCATGCGTGAGCTTTTAGGTGGTAAGGGTGCTAACCTTGCAGAAATGACCAAAATCGGTCTTCCTGTTCCTCAGGGTTTCACTGTTTCTACTGAAGCTTGCACACAGTACTACGAGGATGGCAGAAAGATTAATGATGACATCCAGGCACAAATCATGGTAGGAATTGACAAGATGGAGGAAATCACCGGCAACAAGTTCGGCGATAAAGAAAATCCTCTTCTTGTTTCTGTTCGTTCCGGTGCTCGTGCATCTATGCCCGGTATGATGGATACAATCCTTAACCTCGGTCTTAACGAAGATGTTGTTGAGACAATGGCTGCTCAGTCCGGTAATGCTCGTTGGGCATACGACTGCTACCGTCGTTTTATTCAGATGTATTCTGACGTTGTTATGGAAGTTGGTAAGAAATATTTGGAAGAGTTAATCGACGAAATGAAGGCTGACAGAGGCGTTTCTCTCGACGTTGAGCTTACTGCTGATGACCTTAAGGAATTAGCAGAGCAGTTCAAGGCTGAATATAAAAACAAAATCGGTAAAGATTTCCCCTCAGACCCCAAAGAGCAATTAATGGGCGCTGTTGAGGCTGTTTTCCGTTCATGGGACAACCCCCGTGCAAACGTTTACCGTCGTGACAACGATATTCCTTATTCTTGGGGTACCGCTGTTAACGTACAGATGATGGCTTTCGGTAAC